>CAZJAY010000095.1:0-5851 GCA_964543915.1 uncultured Methylocystis sp.
GCGGCTGTTGGGGTCTGGAGCGCAATGGGGCCTTACGCTCAGCTATGCGGAGCAAACGAAGCCGGAAGGACTGGCTCAGGCCTACACAATTGGTGCGCCTTTCGTGGCTGGGCACAATTCCGCATTGGTTTTGGGAGACAATATTTTTTACGGACACGGCCTCACGGAAACGCTGACCGATGCCGCGACGCGAAAGGAGGGCGCTACCGTCTTCGCATATCATGTACGCGATCCAGAACGCTATGGCGTAGTCGAATTCGATTCGAACGGAAGAGCGATCTCGTTGGAGGAAAAGCCAGCGCGAGCGAAATCCAAGTGGGCGGTAACGGGTCTCTATTTTTATGACAGCCGCGCGCCTGAATATGCCGCTTCTTTGAAACCGTCGACCCGCGGCGAATTCGAGATCACTGATCTCAACCGCATCTATCTCGAAAATAACGCACTTAGGGTCGAGCGTTTGGGACGCGGCTTCGCCTGGCTCGATACCGGTACGCCGGCCTCACTCCTGGAGGCCGCCCAGTATATCCAGGCTATCGAACAACGACAGGGTCAGCGCGTCGCCTGCCTCGAAGAGATCGCTTTCTCCCGCGGCTGGATTGAGAAGCAGGCGCTGCGCGCAGCCGCAGCCCGGTTCGCCAAAAGCGGCTATGGAGACTATCTCAAGCAGTTGCTGCAGGAATCCGAACAAATTGCGCCTGTGAAAAATGTTTGATCCGGACGGTTATTCTCGGACACTTCACCTGCGGCGCGACGTTTCATTGCGGTTCTCCAAAACGTAGAATCACACGATCGGGCTGAGGCTATGTTTTTCCGGCATGCATTACCCGGGGGCGGGTGACGTAGTCCGCTGACCAACTCTGTGGCCTCGCTTGTCCCATGCCATTGCGGGTCAGACTAACTGCTGATTACCAGACACCATTTTGACGTCTGCCCTGAAAAACCGACACCGCGCGGACATGACGCCCCGGCCCACGGAAACCGCCGAGCGACGCGCTAATACATTATTGCTTTTATTTGGAAAATTTGGATGCGGGGACAGGATTTGAACCTGTGACCTTCAGGTTATGAGCCTGACGAGCTACCGGGCTGCTCCACCCCGCGTCGAGTTATTCGGCGCTTTTATGCGCGCTGTCCTGCGAACGCAACCCCTATTTTTAAAAAACTGAAATAATTCGAGCTTTTGTCCATGATGCCTCTCCCCGCGGGCGCCCGGGGCGGCATGAAGAAGCCACACCGCGCTTTCGCGGCGCCAATCCGCGTGTCGCCCGCCATGAAGGCGCAGCGCCATCCCGCGCGCATCACAGCAACGCCAAGACAACCCCCAACAACAGTGCGGGTGTGAACGGCGGTCCGGTGATGCTTCCCCGCGACTGCCAGAGCCTCCCTCGTTTCAGTAGTCGTATAAATTCGGTAACCCGTCGGGACGTCGCGTTTGCGGCCTCTGGTTTTCTTCCCGCCATCAAAGTTGTGGGTCTCGACAGCTTCGCTCGCTTTATCTGCCAGACGCTCAATGAGGGCTCCCCCCCCTGAGGCTTCTTTCCGCGACTAGAACGCTCGCGCGCGCCGCTGTCGCGGAGCCGATAGGAAAATCCTGCGAATAATAGGCGATGCGCGCTTCGACGAGCGCTCCTCCTGGTGGCCTGTCGTCGCAATATGCCAGCTTGCGTTCCGGGTTTCCTGAAGATTTGATTTTCGTGGACAACCGGCGTTCGCGACGCCACGCTCGAGCGCCGCGTTAATCGCCTTCGCTGCGTCTGTGCCGGGTACAAGCCGCCTCGTCTCGCGTTCGCGTTGCTGACGGGTGATTTCAGTCGAGTCCCTTCTGTCCCCTCTCTTTTTGCAACCCACAGAGACCGATTAATCACTCAAATTTACCGACTTAATTTTCTACCTGGCCTCAACGGGAAAAAACATCCGGATATTGGTTTCGGATTTTGGACTTGACGTAATCATCCTTCATATTCCGATAAAGCCCATATGCGATGTTGTTCATGCCAAACTCGGCGAGAAGCCCGACGACATAATACCCGCCAACTTCATACATGAACTCGTAAAGCGGATCTTTTTGTTCGAAGGTACGGAAGTCGGCGATGATTTCGCGAAGCATTGTATCAATCGTGCGTCTATAGGCGCCGTCGTCGTGCGCTGTTCCCGGCGATTGTGTATCGCGACAGGCGCGCACCCGCTCCGCCTTCGCCAAAATCTCCTGCAAGATCCGATCGAGCGCGCGCCCTTCCTGCGTCGCGCCGATTACGGCGCAAAGCTGTCCTATTCGAAACGCTTCCCGGTCTTCCGGGGACGCCGGTGTCGCCGGACTATCTGCCGGTCTCAGATCCCCGGATTTGATGACGTCAGCTTTCTCTACCTCACGCGTGACCTCAGGCACCGGCGATCGCGGCGCGACAACAGTAAGCCCTGCCTCATGCCTGGCAACCTGCGGCGGCTCAACACGGTCGCGACCACCCGTGACAGAGAGCAGAAACCATCGCAGGATGAAAACAAAAACAAGGAAAACGCCGAGCGGTAGAGTATGTTTCGCGTAGGGAACGCCGAGGCCTTCGGCTTCGTTTTTGAAAAGGACTCCCGCCAGCGCGGCGATATAGCCCGCAACCAGGCCGGCGAGCGCCGTACATCCTGTCTCACGCAGCTTTCCGCTCATCCGACGTCGTGCTCCATCCACAATTCGCGCGCCAATCCCTGCGCCGCCTGCCGACCGGGAACAGGCCGCTTTCGCCGAATCAGTCGCGGGGCAGATTTGAGCCGGTGGCATCGGAAAATGAAAGGGCTCCGCGCCCTGGTTTTTGTCCCCTGCGGCAAAAGCGTTCTTCGAAACGTTCTGAACCGGCGCTATACCAATACCGGGCGTCAGCGCCGCTGCGGCGCGTGCGACGCCAGACAACAGGGCAGGCCAATATGCTGATATATCTCGCCTGGGGCGCAGACTGGGGTCTCGGCGTCCCTATGATTCTCGCATCAGTCGCCTTTCACGTCTCGGGACTCGTGGGCCTCGAATGGCTTCTTATTGTCCTTGAGAGACGACGACGCAGCCCCCGTTCAATCGCGTATTTTCTTTTCCTTATGTTGCTGGTCGCGAATATCGTCCTGATCATGCATGTGCTTGAGGCGGCAGCCTGGGCATTGCTATATTGGCGACTTGGCGCACTGCCCGATTTCCAGACGTCATCCCTCTATTCGCTGAACGCCCTGACAAGCTACGGACACGAAGCAGCGACACTGACGAATGACTGGCGACTCCTCGGCGCAATCGAAAGCATGAACGGCGTGATGATATTCGGCCTGACGACGGCATTTCTGTTTAACGCCATGCGTGAGTTGCGGCCCGTCCGACAAGGCTGAGTCGCGCCGCTTTCTTCCCGATCGCCGGCCTTGATCGCGCACCTGCCGTCAAGGTTCACGAGTATTGCGCCTGCGACCATGAAAATTTAGGCCGATGATAAAAATACGTTCGACGAAAAATCCCGGCGCGCTGAAAGGCGCAATTCCCCATGCGCCGCCGCCACAATAATAAGACTGCCTACGTAGGCTCTTTTGTCTTGCGCCATAGCAAAAAAACGAAGGTGAGCAGCGCAGCGCCGCAAACTACCGAAAATCCATGGAGGTAATCGGGTCGTGGCATAACGAATGGCAAAAGCCCAACTGCAAGGGCGGGCGGCGCATGAAATGCGAGCATCCGCAAGGTGGCTGTGCCGAATAACATCATCAATGCTGCGGCGGGAGCGCCATTTCCCAGATAGCCAACGATGAAAATCCCGGCGGTGATCGTTAAGCCACATGCGACAGGCAATAACAGAGGACGCTGCGCCCACGGGCAGATCGACGCATGCGCGAACATTTCGAATGCGATAACCGCCAATGGCGGAAACATGAGAAAACGCCACCCGGTCAGACTCGCAAGGCTGGCGGACAAAAGGAAAAACGCCGCCAGAAAAGGGACCCATGAAAGATCCCGCGCGGCCGACGCCTGACTATGGGTCTCGTCAGGGGATCCCGATTTACTTTTTTCCGGCGGCACAATCCGCCGCCGTGCGCGCGCAGCGCCAGAGAGAAGCATTGCGCCGACCAGAAGCGAGGACGGGTATAACCACGCAGAATCGCCAAGCGTTACAGGCAGGAGTCCGGCCGAAATGGCTGGGGTGACCGGCGAACCAAGCAGACGGATAACGATCAGGCCGGCAATGATGCTGACAAGAACCGCCAGAAATCCATAGGGCAAAAAATGCGTAATGATTGTGCCGATCAGGCCCGCGCAAAACGGGGTAACGATCAAAAGTAGCGGCGCATTCGACCAGACGCCATGAGGTTTGCGGAACACTTCATTGGACAGCGCACCGATTTCGGGAAACAATAAAGACGAGAATCCTGTCATTTGCGCCATGGCGCTGATGGTGGAAACAAAAACGATGGTTGCGCCATCGCCGACGTTGGCGTGCGACAAACGCGCCTCGTGTTGATTATCAGAAGCTCCGAACGCCTTGCTCTTTTGCTTTGGGCGCGGATGCTCTCTGGCCAAATGCATATTCGCCAACCAAAAGCCGGCGATGATTAAAATCGTCAGCAAGAGAAAGAGACTGGTTTCATCTTTTGTAAAATCGGAAAGATCGGGCGCGCATTCATTCGCGTAGCGACATGCATCGAGCCAATCCTGAAAGCTGTTCTTTATTTTTTCGATCATCGAGGGAAAGCTCCTCGCCGGCCGCCGATGTCATGGTCGCAGCGGAAACAATTTCTAACCAATGACTGTTGACAAAAACAGACCGCGCATTCTTCCGCGATTTCAATGCCTAGACGGCGCTGTTTGTCAAGGACATCTCTTCATCGCCGTACAGATGCCCACCCACGAGATCGTGGTGGTAGAGCTGCGTCGAATGCTATTATTGCCGCTGGATGATCTTCTGGCGATAACCGGGGAGTTTCTCAATCCGGTTGCTCCGCGCTTCGGCGTCTCGCGATGCCTGCGAGGGTACGAGTTCGGCGATCTCAACGCTCTGTTACCGCGGGAGCCTGCGGCGGCTGGCAAGGGCTTCAAGGCCTACGAGCCCGGATCCTGCATATCGACGTGAAATATCTTCCTCAAATGCCTTACTAGAGCGGACGTCGATATCTGTTCGTGGCGATTGACCGTGCCAAACGCTGGGTGTTCGTTCGGGTCATGTTGGCCAAAACCGTCGTCAGCGCCTGTCGATTTCACACCGAACTTGCGCGCGCATGCCCGATCAAAATCCGCAGGATCCTGACGGACAACGCGAAGGAGTTCACGGATTTATTATTCGCATCGCGTCATCGTGGACCGACCGGTCATCATGAGTTTGACAAACTATGCGCAGAACTCAAAATTGAACATCGCCCGACAAAGCTGTGGATCGGCATGGAATAAGGACCCCGCTTTTGGGGTGATCGGCGTCCAATCGGGACCCCTCTTGCGAAGGGTCCACAATGGCCTCCTTTTCGAGGGAGGCTTGGGTTGGGATGCTGGTTGTGGAAACGATTGCAAAGATCCGGCTCGCCTATTTTCGACACAAGAAGTCGATCAAGGAGATTTGCCGGGAGCTCCATGTGTCGCGGAAAGTGGTGCGGAAGGTTATCCGGTCCGAGGCGACAGAGTTTCATTATGAGCGGGAGCGGCAGCCGTTTCCCAAAATTGGCCCTTGGCGAGAGCAACTCGACGCCTTGCTTTTGGGGAACGAGGCGAAGTCGGCCCGTGAACGGCTGACGCTTATCCGGCTTTATGAGGAACTGCGCGGGCTTGGCTATGAAGGCAGTTATGACGCCGTGCGCCGCTACGCCAGGAGTTGGCGCAAGGAACGCGGAGCCACGTTGGCGCAGGCCTATG
>CAZJAY010000096.1:0-5781 GCA_964543915.1 uncultured Methylocystis sp.
CGCGTTGATTTATATGTTGCTGTAGTCACGATTTTGGCCCAGAGTCCACGTAAGTCATCACGAGACCGCCTATGACCACGGAATCGCCTTCACGAATGACCTTGAGTGATCTTATCATATTGATTTCTAATTCGGATCTTCCGAAGCCCAAAAAGCTCGACATGGCCTCGGCTGTCCGAGCCATCGGCAAGGCTCTGGGCGCTGATCTTGCCGATATTCCTGCCGATCCAGGGCTTTTGCGCCGCCGTCTGGACCGGGTTTCTCCGGAGGCTATCGGCCTTTCGCCCCGCCGCTGGGCGAATATCCGCTCCCTCCTCGCCCGTGCGTTGGAACTGGCGCGCCCCCTGATGCCCAGTCGCTCCTACGCGCCGATCAGTCCGGAATGGGAGGCGCTCCTCGCTGGCCAGAGCCGCAGCGCCCAGGAGCGATTGAAGCCCCTCCTGCGCAATCTCAGCGAACATCGCGTTAAGCCCCATATGGTTACGTCTGAGATTCTTCACGAATATCGTGACGCGATCCGGAATGACCGGCTTCGTGGAAATGCCGAGAAGACCTGGGACCATCTGCTCTGGCTCTGGAACAAATGCGTCCGGATTCGTCCCGGCTGGCCGCAGGTCGAAATCCCCCGCGAGAGCAAACGCGAGACCTATGGGCTCCAGTGGTCGGATTTTCCGGCAAGCCTCAAAGAAGAGGCGGATCGCTTCATCGAGCGTCAGACGGGCCGGGATCTGTCAGACGATGGGCCGCCAAAGCCCTGGAGCGAGTCGAGCTGCAAGACCCGCCTCTATCAGTTGCGGATCGCGGCCTCAGCTCTTGTCCATCAGGGCATGGCGGCCAGTGAGATCACTTCTCTCCCGGTCCTGACACGCTTCGAGAACTACCAGAAGATCCTGCGCTTCTTCTATGACCGCCACGACCAGAAAACCTCATCTCAGATCGCCGGCATGGCCGCCTTTCTGAAAGACCTCGCCAAACATTGGGTCAAGGTCGACGAGGAGGAACTGACGCGTCTGAAAAAGCTTTCTTCGCGCCTCGCGATCCCGCGTCAGGGCATGACCGCGAAAAATCGGGAGCGGCTGCGTTCACTTGATGATCCACAGAAGGTCGACGACTTTCTGGACCTTCCCTATCGTATCCGTCGTGAGCTGGATAAGGCGCGTGGCTCCTTACGTAACAAGGCTGTTCAGGCTCAGATTGCTGTCGCGATTCTGATCCTGCAGATGGCGCCAATCCGTCTGAAGAACCTGACGCAGATTGATATCCATAAGCATCTCCTTGCGCGTGGCGATGCCGTCTATCTTGTTATTGACGGATCTGAGGTCAAAAACGGCGAGCCGATTGATTTTGAGTTACCGGAAACACTTGTCGAAATGCTCGTCTGGTATATCCAGGAGCATCGCCCACATGTATTAACGCAACCCTCTGACGCTCTATTCCCCGGCGCGGCGGGCGCTCCAAAATCAAGGACGTTGCTGGGCGAGCAGATCTCAAAAACAATTCTCCGCTATACCGGAATGGAGATTAACCCCCATCTGTTCCGTCATGCCGGCGGCAAGTTATTTTTGGACATCAATCCCGGGGAATATGAGGTTGTGCGCCGCGTCCTGGGCCACCGGAGCATGGCGACCACGGCCGGAGCCTATACGGGCGCCGAAACCCGCAGCGCAGGCCAGCGCTTCGCCGCAGCCATTGCTCAGCGTCGCGAAGCCAGGAAGGCTGCTTCGGCGCGACCTAAACCTCAGTTATCAAAGGCCGCAGCATCTCTCCTCAAACCCAGGGGAAGTCGCTCATGAGCGGAGGTCCCTATGGCCGCGGCAAGGCCCCCGAACGCGCGTGTATGAATATGGATGATTGGCCGGCGGTCGATCGCCGCTTGTGGCGCGAAGCCGTCACTCCGGCAGATCCCTTCGCCGGGAGCGGCGGCACGCGCGCCAATCATTCGCTTCACTCAAATCGGAAAGCAGAAAAAGGCTACGGTCGCTTTCTGACCGATCTCAAGTTCCATGATCCCGCGGCCTTGTTGGAGCCGCCGATTGAGCGGATCACCCCGGCGCGCGTTCGCGCTTATGCGCTGCGGCTCGTCGAAATTGGCAATGGCACAGGGACAATACTTTGCCGGCTACAGGAACTGGGCGAGATGGCGAAGGCCTTCGACGCCACGAGGGACTGGAGCTTCATCAATAAGATCGCCTCCCGCATCCGCGCGAAACACAAGCCGGCGCGTGACAAGTCTAACCTGCGCCCTTCGGACGAGTTGTTCGAACTTGGCCTCGACTTGATGGCGCAGACGCAGTTCTATCATGGCTACGAAGCTGCGATCCTGTATCGGGATGGTCTGATCATCGCCTTTCTTGCGCTTGTGCCGATCCGAAGGCGCAATCTCGCCGACTTCAAACTGGGACGCAATCTGATTGATCTGCGCCAGAATCTTCTCGTCGTCTTCGAAGAATCTGAAACAAAAACGCATACTGCGTTTGAGATCGAATGGCCGGAATGTCTGATTGAGCCGCTCGACGAATATCTCCTGACATATCGTCCTGTCCTCGAGGCCCGGTGTGGTCGCTGGCACAAACCAGCCGACGACGCTCTCTGGCTCTCCAAAGATGGATCGCCCATGACCGAGGAAGCGATCTATGATCGCATCCGCGTTCGGACCAAGGCCAAATTTGGCGTAGCGCTTAATCCGCATTTGTTTCGTGACGCCGCCGCCACGACAATGGCGATCGCGGACCCGGCGCATGTGCGGCTCGCCGCGCCTCTGCTTGGGCACCGGAGCCTCTCAACGACCGAAAAGCATTATCAGCAAGCCAAAACCTACGAGGCGCATCAGGCTTACATAAAGGCGATATTCGGGAAGGATAAAAAGTGATGTCGGGCAAAAATGGCGGCGCCAGGGAATACGAACAGGAGATCCCTTTTCACCTTCCATCCAAAGATGACTGGGAGGAAGCCGTTCGCAACCTGCAATTGTCAAAAACCGGACAGTCACGACTGCTCGATATTCTTCGCGATGTTAACGCAGACGTTGAAATGCAAAATTTATATGTGCGCAACCATCTGACCCGCGATAAATCAATCAGGAAATTAAAAGAATTGGAGAAGGCTGCGAAAAAACTCCGCACGGTCCTCATTGAGAACGAGAAATTGCTGCCCGACTTTATTCCTCATCAGCCGCTGGAGAATATTGGCAAACTGTTCACCGTCTCCGCGATCAACGAAGCGATTGGGCGAGATATACGTCCGGCAGCGCCCAGCAAAAAAATGCTGCAGCTAATCAAAGAGAAAAATATCGCACCTTCCAGGACTACGAAGGGCGATGCAGAGGAAGCTGATCAGCAAATCAGGCGGGACGCGGGTCTTGCCTACGCCGACAAACTTCTTGTCCACGCGCTCGATACGCTGATCCAGCCAATCGAAAAATGGCATGAAGATCGCAAACGACTGAGCAAGGGCGGCCGAACCAAAGATCAGTTTCGACGCGAATTTATGGCGCAACTCCTGGAGAACGCCAATGATATCATTGGCGAAGAGCTGAGCTTCGATGTGAAGGGCAATTTTTTCGAGCTCTGCGAGCTGGTTTTCAATATTTGCGGCGTCTCTACTGACGGCATCAAGCATCTCATTAGTGACATCGTCCGCGACTTTCGCTTGCCGACCAGTATCGCCAGGGCTCGATAATGCGCGAGACGGGAGCCGTTCAGCCTGATCCGGGAACCTCCCCTAAAATCGATGAGGTTTCCGGATCGGCTCAGAGGCCATCATCCCCCATGCGTGGGGCATGTCGGTTCGTCGGCCCGAATCATGCGCTAATACCCAGCCCCGCGTTCAAGCGCCGGCTTCGGACGCCGCACGGCCACGCGGCGTCGACCCGCAGCCGACAGCCCCCAGGCGTCCCCACGGCAAGCGCCTCCCGGACCCGCCTCTTGCTGTGGACAGCAGCTTTTCCGCCCAGACCCCGGTCTCCGCCAGCGAGCTTGATGCTATACTGCGGCTGCTCGGAAACGACCTCGATCTAATCCTCGGAGGGAACAAAGCCTCCTGAGTCTATGAGGATTTGGTCGGCGGCCGGATGGCCCCGGCGGATCCGTGCGCAAGGAGTTTCGATATGGCCTTCCGTTCCGCCGCCCCCGCTGCGACTACCGCCCCGAGGCGCGTCGCGCTTTACCTGAGGGTCAGCACAGGCCGGCAGGCGGCCGGGGACGTATCGATCCCCTCGCAGCGGGATCTGACCCGGCGCTATTGCGCCGCGCAGGGCTGGACGGTGATCGATGAGTTCATCGAGCCGGGGGCCTCGGCGACGGACGACCGTCGTCCTGTCTTCCAGCGCATGCTCGAAGAGGCGACGTCGCCCGATCGCCGCTTCGACGTGATCTGCGTCCACGCCTTCTCGCGGTTTTACCGCAATGGCGCGGAGATGGAGCTCACAATCCGTCGCTTGCGAAAAAACGGCGTCGAGGTCGTGTCGATCACCCAGCCGACCGGGGATGATCCGTCGCAGGAGTTGATGCGCCAGATCATTG
The DNA here is from genome assembly GCA_964543915.1 of uncultured Methylocystis sp. GTDB lineage: Bacteria > Pseudomonadota > Alphaproteobacteria > Rhizobiales > Beijerinckiaceae > Methylocystis. The sequence continues at coordinate 4,521 of CAZJAY010000096.1, forward strand.
GCGTCTTCGACGAATATACGTCGCGCGAAAACGGCAAGAACGTCACACGCGCGATGCGGGAATCTGCGAAGCAGGGATTCTGGAACGGCGCGCGTCCCCCGCTTGGCTATCGGACCTATGAAGCCGAGCGGCGCGGATCAAAAATCAAGAAGCGGCTGGAAATCGATCCGGTCGAAGCGGAAACTGTCCGCCAGCTCTTCCGCCTTTACGCTGAGGGTGACGGCGTCTCCGGCCCCCTTGGGGTCAAGGATACCTGCAAATGGCTCAATGAGCGGGGCTATCGTACGCGGCTCGGGGCGGCCTTTGGCGTCGGACCGGTGCATAGCATTTTGAAGAACGCGGGCTACGCCACCGGCAAATGGCCCTACGGCCTGCGCAATGCGCGCACAGGCGCGCTGAATGACCCGTCCAGCGTCATTGAAATCGATGTTCCGCCGATCATTCCCCGGGAGCTGTTTGACCGCGTGCAGGCGCGGCTTGCCGCCAACAATCCGAAAGTGACGGCGCCGCGCGTCACAAATGGCCCGACCCTGCTCACAGGCCTTGCAGTTTGCGCCTCCTGCGGCGGCGGCATGACGCGCACGGGCACCGCTCGCGGCGAACGTTCCTACGCCTACTATAGCTGCGCCGGCTGTCAGCAGAAGGGCAAGTCAGTCTGCAAGGGCCGCCACATCCGGATGGAAAAGCTCGACGGCGCCGTCATCGACAACGTCAGGGAGAAACTCCTTGCGCCTGAACGCCTCAGCGTGATCCTCGATCAGCTTGTTGAACGTCGCGCCTTGCAGGATCAGGCGGTCGCCGAGCGCCGCAAGACGTTGGAGCAGGAACTGGCTCACACGAAGGAAAAGCTCGGCCGCCTCTACAAGGCGATTGAAGAAGGCGTCGTCGAAATCGACGAGGATCTCAGGCAACGGATCCAGACACTGAAGCATGCGCGCGATATTGCAGAGGCGTCCCTGGACAGGATTGCGACGCAGGCCAAAAACGTCGCCGAAATCACGCCGGAAAAGATCGAAGCCTTTTCAACGCTGATGCGGGAAAAGCTCGAGAACGGCGATACGCAAGCCCGCAAGGCCTATCTGCGCGCCGTCATCTCCTGCATCGAGGTCGACGACGATCGGGTCCGAATTATCGGCGAAAAAGCCGCCCTCGCAGACGTCATCGCCGGCCGTCAGACCAACGCGAAAAATGTTAGTGGTTTTATACGTAAATGGCGCGCCCGAAAGGATTCGAACCTCTGACCCCCAGATTCGTAGTCTGG
>CAZJAY010000097.1:0-5769 GCA_964543915.1 uncultured Methylocystis sp.
GCGGCCCAATATCCACGCAAAGGCCGCCCTTGAAGCGGGACAGAACACGTTCATCAATAGAATCGAGTTCCGACGGCGGACGATCCGCCGCAACGACAATCTGCCGCCCCGCATCGATCAGCGCATTGATCGTATGGCAGAACTCCTGCTGAATCGATTTTCCTTGCAGGAACTGCACATCGTCGATGATGAGCAGATCGATCGCGCGCAGTCGCTCCTTGAACGCAATGGAAGTCTGCGCCGTGAGCGACGAAACGAAGCCGCTCATAAAGCGCTCCGCCGTCAGATAGCTCGCCCGGCGACGATTTTCACCCGCCGCATGCGCGAGCGCCTGCAAAAGATGCGTTTTGCCGAGACCGACGCCTGCATGCATATAAAGCGGATTGAACATTGGCGTTTCGCCGGCGCGCGCCTCGGCGACCCGACAGGCGGCGGCATAGGCGAGCTGGTTCGACGGACCAACGAGAAATGTCGAAAACGACAGACGTCGGTCGAGCGGCGATCCAATGAGCGATGCATTATCGCCGCGCGTCGTCGCACGAGCGCCGCGTCGCCCGCGCGCATCGCTCTCGGACGACTCGACGGCGTTTGCAGGAAACGCCGTATTTTCAGAGAAAACCGTTGTATTCGGCGCGCTGTCTCGCTCGGGCGCAGCATCGCGCGCCCGCGTCTTTCGCGCGGAAGAGCGCACATCGATCACAACCTGCTCGACGGTTTTGAATTCCGCAGCAACCCGCGTTTTTATTCTTGGCGCGTAATGCGACTGGACCCAGCTTTTCAGAAACTTCGTCGGCACGGTGAGATGCATCGCGCGCGCCTCGATCCTGTCGAGTTCGAGCCGCGTAAACCATGAATTATAAACGGCGTCGCCAAGCTCGGCGCGCAACCGGCTTCTGACCCGCTCCCAGCGAATCTGATCCTCAGCGGACACGCATTTCTCGCCCGACTGTTCGCGCTCATCCAGCATGATTGGCATCAAACCCTTCGAAAAATACAGACAACAACGCTGTTCGGCCGCAATCCGGCGGCTCGCGATAAACGCTTCGTGTTTGGATTTACATCTCTAGAAAATTGATCCGACCGTCCCGGAACCAGAAAACAAGCGTTCCCGGAGCGGTGGCGATCGCACCGCGACGGATCGGTTGCACAGGAAACAATACGCTGAGACGCGCTGCGCGTCAGAGAGGAAGGCGTCATGAAAACCTTCGGATCGCCGCATGTTCGTCATGACCTTCCCTTTCTGTCCACACCACACGCCACAGGCCTTACGCTCGGAACAGAACGCAGGCGGGACGCATAAAACAAATATTACGCTGGGCGCATATCCAGAAAACGCGGACATGCTGACGCAGTTTCGCTGATTGCTCCACAACGCCGGAGCAGCATTGCGCCGCCGGCCTTACCAACGCGAAAGCTTGCGAAAACTGCGCCGCCGACAATAACGCGCCGGTCGATGGGGAGAGACTACACAGCCGCCTCTGGCGTTGCAATGCGGCGCTGCAAAATGACGATCCGGTTTTTTTTGCAGAGATGATCGCTATGAACACGATCGCGATCATTGTGGCTAAGCCGATGATTCAGCGGCAAGAATTTCATGGTCGGACGCAGCGAGCGTTCGCCTCAACCTGAGATTGCAGGCGCGGAGACGAACTCATTGCAGGATGTCAAGCGCCGTCGTCGCCGCCGGCTCCGGGACCTTGGATGCAACAGACTGAATCGGCGAGCCTTTGACTGCGCGCATTTTCATGGTCAAAAAATCATCGTCGCTGTGGCCTGCGTGCTGCAACAACAAAAAAAACCCGGCGCAATGGCCGGGTTTTGAACAAACTGATCAAAGATGCGCCTGACGGCGGCTATCCCCTAGCGGCAAGCGCCTTCACGCGCGCCGAAAGACGTGAGACTTTACGGGACGCCGTATTCCGGTGGAGCACGCCATGCTGCGCGGCGCGCATCAATTCCGGTTCGGCGTTCCGCAACTCGGCGGCGGCCAGAACCGCGTCGCCGGCGGCGAGCGCCTCTTCGACCTTGCGCAGGAATGTGAGCATGCGGCTGCGCCGCGCCCGGTTGACGATTGTGCGGCGGGCGATTTTGCGAACAGCTTTCTTGGCCGAAGCGGTATTGGCCATCAGACATTTTCCTCAAGCGTGGACGGAGGCCGTTTTGGCGACCGAAAACAGTGCGGCCGCGTTAGTCGCGGCCGTTCCGGGCGTTGTATAGGCGCGGCGCAGGGCTCACGTCAATGGTTGTCTAGCTGTGACGGAAAGCGGGCCGGCGCTTTTCGACGAAAGCCGCCATGCCCTCTTTCTGGTCATCTGTCGCAAACAGTGAATAGAAGAGCCGCCGCTCATAGCGGGCTCCCTGCGCGAGCGTCGTCTCAAATGCCTGATTTACCGCCTCTTTCGCCGTTATTGCGGCAGGCAGCGACATCCCGGCGATGACCCGCGCCGTCTTGAGCGCCTCGTCGACAAGGTCTTCCGGCGGAACGATCCGCGCGACAAGCCCCGCCCGCTCGGCCTCTTCGGCGCCCATCAGGCGACCCGTGAGAACCAGATCCATGGCCTTGGCCTTGCCGATCGCACGGGCGAGTCGCTGCGTGCCGCCGGCCCCCGGGATAATCCCAAGCTTGATCTCGGGCTGGCCGAAAGTCGCGGTGCTGGCGGCGATTATAAAGTCACACATCATCGCCAGTTCGCAGCCGCCGCCCAGCGCAAACCCCGCGACGGCCGCGATGATTGGCTTGCGCGCGCGCGCAACCGCATCCCAGCGGGCCAGAAAATCCTCCAGAAAGGCGCCGACTGCGGTCTTGTCGCGCATTTCCTTGATATCGGCTCCGGCCGCGAAGGCTTTTTCCGAGCCCGTGATCACGATGCAGCCGATGTTGTCGTCGGTGTCGAAACCGGCCAGCGCCTCGTCGAGTTCACTGACGAGGCGCGCGTTCAGCGCGTTCAGCGCCTCGGGCCGGTCAAGCCGGATCAGTGCGACCCGGTCGTGGATTTCCGGCTTGATCGTTTCGAATGCCAATGTTCCCTCCTTCGCAACCCGGGGCGTCTTGCTCTGTCGACGGCGCATAACCGCCGGCGCAGCGCCTCGGGGCCCATGGACGACCAAAGCTATATGGCGAAGTCGCCAGCGACGTCGCGCTTGCCGCCGACGCCTTCGCCGACCGCGCGCGCGTAAAGATCTTCGAGCGTAATTCTGTCGAGCGTTTCCAGCGCGCGCATCTCCGCTTCTGCGATCATCGGCTCCAGAACGCATTCCAGCGCGAGCGGCCGCTCCACGCCTGCGGCCTCGGCCTCCTCCCGCAAGACCGCACCAACGATCTCCCCAAGGCAAATCCGGCGCCGCTCACGCGCGAGTTCGTAGCCGCCCGAGGGGCCGCGCACGCTTTTAAGGATGCCGGCCCGCACCATCGCCTGAAGCTGCGCTTCGAGTCGACGCGGCGGGAGTTCGAGCCGCGCCGCCAATGCGCGGGACGAAACGGGCCGCGCGCGCGCATGCAATGCGATGTCGAGCGCCGCGAGCAGCGCGAGGCGGGCCGGACGACGCAGGAGTTTCACGTCTGCGACGTCCCGCCAATACCAGTGGAGCCGAAACCGCCTTCGCCGCGCGGCGTCTCGTCGAGCGGACCGGCCGCGACCTCGAATTCGACGCGCGTGACCGGGGCCACGACGAGCTGCGCGATCCGCATGCCGCGCGAGATCTCGAAAGGCTGCGCCCCGAGATTAACGAGAATGACCTTGATTTCCCCGCGGTAATCGCTGTCGATCGTGCCGGGCGCGTTCAGCACGGTAACGCCCGCCGAGACGGCGAGGCCAGAGCGAGGGCGCACCTGGGCCTCAAATCCGGGCGGCAGCGCAATCGAGATGCCTGTCGGCACCAGGTCGCGGGCGCCCGGCTCAATGATGAGCGTTTGTCCCTCCGCAAGCGCGGCGCACAGATCAGCGCCGGCAGCCCCGGCGCTGGCGTAGGTCGGCGCAGGCAATCCCTCGCCATGGACCAGTCGGCGCAGGCGCACCTTCATGGCTGGTCTCCCCGCGCGGCGAGCATCGCCGCGACCGTCTCCATCAGGCGCTCGGCGACGTCGCGCTTATCCATCCTTGGCCATGCGTCGACGCCGCCCGCCGAGACGAGCCGGACGGCGTTCATGTCGCCGCCGAAAACCCCGGCCTCGAGGCTGACATCATTGGCGACAATCAGGTCGCAGCCCTTACGCGCCAGCTTCTCACGGGCGTGGTCATCCACATTCTGCGTCTCGGCCGCGAAGCCCACGACGAGGCGCGGCCTGTTCTCAGCGCGCGCCACGCTTGCGAGGATATCGGGATTTTCCACCAGCGTCAGGGTCGGCGCGGCGGCGCCTTTCTTGATCTTCTGCGACGCCATCGCGACGCGCCAGTCGGCGACAGCGGCGACGCCAATAAAGACATCGGCGGGCAAAGCCGCCCGCACCGCGTCGAACATCGCCTGCGCACTCTCGACATGAATTGTTTCGACGCCCGGCGGATCCGGCAGCGCCACCGGCCCCGAGACGAGGATGACCCGCGCCCCCGCGCGCGCCGCCGCTGCGGCCACCGCATGCCCCTGCCGGCCCGAGGAGCGGTTGGCGATATAACGCACCGGATCGATCGCTTCATGCGTCGGCCCGGAGGTGACGATGACGCGACGGCCTACGAGCGGAGTCGCGGCCATTTCCCGCAAGGTGGCGGCGACAGGTGGCAGGACGGCGCCCTGCGCCAACGCCTTTTCGATCGCTGCGACAATCTCGGCCGGCTCGGCCATGCGACCCGGACCTTCCTCGCCGCAGGCCATAACGCCGTTGTTGGGGCCGACGAACCAGGCGCCGTCGCCATGCAGCCGCGCCAGATTGCGCCGGGTCGCTGGATGCGTCCACATGCGCACGTTCATCGACGGCGCATAGAGCGCCCTTTTGTCGATAGCGAGCAGCAACGTTGTCGCCAGATCGTCGCAGAGCCCCTGCGCCGCGCGGGCGATCAGATGCGCGGTCGCGGGCGCCACGACGATCAGATCGGCGGCGCGCGAGAGCTGGATATGACCCATCTCCTGTTCGTCCGTCGGCGAAAACAATTCGTCGTGGACAGGCTCGCCGGTCAGACTGACAAAAGAGAGCGGCGTCACGAACTCCTTCGCCGCAGCAGTCATCACGACGCGGACGCTGGCCCCGCGCTCGCGCAGCCGACGAACGAGATCGAGCGATTTATAGGCCGCGACGCCGCCGCCGACGACCAAAAGGATGCGTTTGCCGGCGAGGCCCTGCGCCATCTGAACCTCGGACATCCCCGACCCCCTGTTTCGTGGTCGGAGATGGCATATTTTCGGCGGCCGGCCAAGTTTGGGCCGGCGGGATCGGCGCGTGGGGCGGTGATGCGGCCTGCCGCCTCGCGCCGGGCCGTCGAAGAATGCGCGACAGTTCTTGACGCAATCAATGAATGATCTCTTCAGGGAGCAAGGCGATTCAGGCGACTGATGTTCGAAATCACCGCGCTACTCTTGCAGCATCTGAAGGTGGGCACGCGCAGCAGCCGGCGCCGCCCGGCGCCGGATTTCCGCCATTCATGCCTGAGCGCGGGGAGATTTGCTTTCAACTTCGGCGCTGCCGGCGAGCGCTTCTATTGAGGACACTGTTGCTGTGTCTCCATGCAATGGTCGCAGCTTTTGTTTTCCGGCAAATCTTTGTTCAGTAGCGCGTCAAGCCATTCAGAGGCTGAACGAAAATTAAGTTGAGTGGTTTCAGTAGGTTATGATTCTCTGTTG
>CAZJAY010000098.1:0-5740 GCA_964543915.1 uncultured Methylocystis sp.
ACAATGTGGACCGTCTTGGGCATGTGTCGGTGTCTTTCGTCGCCGGCGGATTCGCGTGTCGTCCATTATGGGAAAAATTACGAACCGCCCGCAAGTGCCGGCTTCGGCGCGAAACATGCGCGGTCTCTCCATCCCGGCCGCGCGGGAAACGGCGATTCTTGCGCTCGGCTTTCTTGCGGCCGACGCGGCGCGACTGGAGCGTTTCCTAGCGCTCACCGGCCTGTCGCCCGCAGACATGCCGGATATATTGGGCGACGTCGGGGTCCATCTCGCTATTCTTGAACACATTGCGGCTGACGAACCTCTGTTGCTGGCGTTTGCGGCAGCGCAGGATCTACCGCCCGAAACCATTGACGCGGCGCGGCGCGCGCTTGCGGGCCCTGACGAAGACGCCGAAGCTGTGAGTTTGCCCGGCTAGCCTTGCGCGAGGGCGTCCGCGCCGACTTTTGCAACGGCCCCATCCTGCGCCGATTGAACGCCTGATACGCCAATCGCGCCGACCACCTGCCCCTCGTAGACAAGCGGAACGCCCCCTTCGACCGGCGTGTTGCCCGGAAGGCTCAAAATAGCGACGCGTCCGCCGGCGACGATCTCCTCGAGCGCCCGCGTCGGACGCCGAAACAGGGCAGCCGCCCGCGCCTTGCTCTGGGCGATCTCGCAGGAGGCCGGCTGCGCGCCGTCGAGGCGCTCGAAATAAACCGGCAGGCCGGCGTCGTCGACGATGGCGATCACGACCGCCCATTCATTGCGTTCTGCCTCGGCCGCCGCCGCGGCGGCGATGCGCTTTGCGTCGGCGAGGGTGAGCGTAAATTTCACTTTCATCAGAAAAGTCCCCGGTCGCCGGGAAGCGAGCCGGCAAGATCCTTGCGCATGGGACGCCCGCTTGCGCGCCCCCTGCGGCTCGATTAGGGGTTTATCGGGCGTTCTGAAAGGGTTAATTCCATTTCGCGTCAGTCGACGCAACAGCCGTGGGGCGGGAGACGGAAACGAGATGACCCTCATCATGCCGGCGCCCGAGCCATCGATCCTGGCGCGGCGCGAGGAACTCGTCGGCCGGCTCCGCGCGATCCTGCCGCCCGCTGGCCTGATCGTGGACGAAATCGCGCGTCGCGCGTTCGAATGCGACGCCTTCACCATGTATCGCGCCCTGCCGATGGTCGTCGTCCTGCCGGAAACCGTCGCGCAGGTCGCCGCGATCATGGCCCTGGCCGCCGAGATGAACGTGAAGATCGTGCCGCGTGGGGCCGGCACCTCGCTTTCGGGCGGGGCGATGCCGCTTGAAGACGGCATTCTGTTGGGCATGTCGAAGTTCGACCGCATCCTCGATATCGACTACGAGAATCGTTGCGCGCGCGTTCAGCCTGGCGTCCGGAATCTGGCGATCTCGCAGGCGGTGGAGTCGCGCGGCTTCTATTACGCGCCCGATCCGTCCTCGCAGATCGCCTGTTCGATCGGCGGCAATGTCGCCGAAAACGCCGGCGGCGTGCACTGCCTGAAATACGGCCTGACGACCAATAATATCCTCGGCCTCGAAGTCGTGCTGATGGGCGGCGAGATCGTCCGGCTTGGCGGCCGTCATCTCGATAGCGAGGCCTATGATCTGCTCGGGCTGATGACCGGCTCCGAGGGCCTGCTGGGCGTCGTCACCGAAGTCACCGTGCGCATTTTACAAAAGCCGCTCGTCGCACGCTGCCTGCTGCTCGGTTTTCCGAGCGTTGCGGCCGGCGCGCGCTGCGTCGGCCGCGTAATCGCCAGCGGCGTTATTCCGGGCGGCATGGAGATGATGGACAGGAAAACCATCCATGCGGTCGAGCGTTTCCAGCCCTGCGGCTACCCGCTTGATGCAGGCTCGCTGGTCATTGTCGAACTTGATGGCGTTGAGGCTGAAGTGGACCATCTCGTCGGCGTCGTCGAGAAAATCGCGCGCGGCGAAGGCGCAACAACGATCCGGGCCTCGACTTCCGAGGCCGAGCGGCTGCGGTTCTGGGCTGGCCGCAAGAACGCCTTTCCGGCGGTGAACTGCATAAAGCCGGATTATCTCTGTATGGACGGCACGATTCCGCGCGCGCGGTTGCCCGAGGTGCTCGCGGGCATGGATGTCCTCGCAGAGAAATACGGGCTTTCCGTCGCCAATGTTTTTCATGCCGGCGACGGCAATCTGCATCCGCTGATCCTGTACGATTCATCCAAGCCGGGCGATACGGAGCGCGCCGAGCAACTTGGCTTCGATATCCTTCGGCTCTGTGTCTCGGTCGGCGGCGTGCTGACGGGCGAGCATGGCGTCGGCGTCGAGAAGCGCGATCTTATGGGCGAGATGTTCAGCGAGACGGATCTCGACCAGCAACAGCGCGTGAAATGCGCTTTCGATCCGGAAGGGCGGCTAAACCCCGGGAAAGTCTTCCCGACCCTGCATCGTTGCGCCGAATTCGGCATGATGCATGTTTCCGCCGGCGCAGTCCCGTTTCCCGATTTGCCGCGTTTCTAGCGATGCGCGACATCGTCGAGACAATCGAGATTGAGAGTGCGGCGCAAATCCAGGAGGCGCTTCGCGCCGCCAGCGCGCAGAACGCGTCGCTACGGATCGAAGGCGGCGGCACCCGCGCCCGTCTGGGCCGTTATGCGCCTGCTGCGCGCATCCTGCGTTTGGCGCGCCTCTCCGGGATCACGCTGTATGAGCCTGAAGAATTGGTCCTGTCTGCGCGCGCCGGCACGCCGTTGCGCGAGATCGAAGCGTTGCTCGAACGTAATAACCAGCAGCTCGCCTTCGAGCCAATGGATCATGCCGCGCTTTATGGCGGTCAACGCCGCGCATCTACCATCGGCGGCGCGATCGCCGTCAACGCCGCAGGGCCCCGACGCATCAAGGCCGGCGCGGCGCGCGATCATCTGCTCGGTTTTACGGGCGTCACCGGACGCGGCGATATTGTCAAATCGGGCGGTCGCGTGATGAAAAACGTCACCGGCTTCGATCTGTCCAAACTTGTTTGCGGCTCCTTCGGCACGCTCCTTTTTCTCACGGAAGTGACGCTGAAGGTCCTGCCGAAAGCGGAAACCGAGCAGACCATTTTGCTGCTGGACGTTGACGAGGCGGAGGGTCTTCGACTGCTGCGTCGCGCCTCCGCGACGCCCTATGAGGTGTCCGGCTACGCGCTCACGCCGGCCGGCGTCGTGCATGGCGTCGACGTAAACGCCGCCGCCCTGCGAATTGAAGGGCCAAAACTCTCCGTTTCTGCGCGTCGCGAGGCGTTGATCGCCGCGCTCGCCGGCGCCCAGGCGCGATGTGCGATTCTCCAGCCGACGCAATCCGCCGGTTTCTGGGCCTCTTTGCGCGACGTTGAGCCGATCGCGTCTCTCGACGCCGATGTCTGGCGCCTGTCGGTCGCGCCGTCCGAAGCCTTTGAGGTTGTCGACGCCATCCGGCGCGCGGGCGCGCCGATCCGCGCCCATTATTACGACTGGGCTGGCGGCCTGATCTGGCTCGCCCTCGCGCCGTCAGAAGAGGCGTATGCGTCGCTTGTTCGTGCGGCGATCGATGCGCGCGGCGGACATGCGACGCTGGTGCGCGGGGGCGAAACGACGCGCGGCAAAGTCGATGTCTTCCACCCGCAGCCGGCGTCGCTTGCGACGCTCACGCGGCGCGTCAAGGACGCCTTCGATCCTTTGCATATTCTCGAACGCGGACGGATGCGCGCGGAGTTCTAGCCGATGCAGACCCATTTCTCGCTCGCCGCCCTTGCCGATCCGGATGTCGCGCAATCCGCGCAGATCCTGCGCGCCTGCGTTCATTGCGGTTTTTGCAGCGCCACCTGTCCGACCTATCTCTTGACGGGAGACGAGGTCGATTCCCCACGCGGCCGCATTTATCTCATCAAGGACATGCTCGAAAAGGAACGGCCGGCGGATGCGCGCACGACGCATCATATCGATCGGTGCCTGTCATGCCTCTCCTGCATGACCACCTGCCCATCGAGCGTGCATTACCTGCATCTTGTCGATCACGCTCGGGCCTATATCGAAAAAACGAACCCACGTTCGTGGATGGATCGGGCGCTACGCGCCTTTCTGGCGTTCGTTTTGCCGAGACCGGAGATTTTTCGCGTCGTTTTACGGTTCGCCATTCTGATGCGACCAATAGCGTCACTCTTGCCGCGAAAACTGCGCGCGGCGTATGCGCTCGCGCCAACCACGCTTCCGGCGCCTTCTGATGTCGATCGCCCGCAGGTTTTTCCGGCGCGGGGCGCGCGGAAAATGCGCGTCGCCCTGCTGAATGGCTGCGTCCAGACCGTTCTTGACACGCGTATTAACGAAGCCACGATCAGACTACTCACCCGCCTCGGCGCGGAAGTCGTCGTAGCGCGTGGCGCAGGCTGTTGCGGCGCGCTGGCCCATCACCTTGGCCGTGCCGACGAGTCCCATGCCTTCGCCCGCGCGAATATCGATGCATGGATGCGCGAAATTGATGGCGACGGCCTCGATCATATCGTCGTGAACACGTCGGGTTGTGGCGCCACGGTCAGAGACTATGGTTTTATGTTCCGCAATGATCCGGCCTACGCGTCGCAGGCGGCGACCATATCCGGACGAACACGCGATGTGAGCGAGATCGTCGACGAACTCGGCTTTGTTCCGCTCAACAATGTCGCGCGTTTGCTCGTCGCCTGTCACGCCGCCTGTTCGTTGCAGCATGGTCAGAAAATCACGCGACTGCCGTCTGATCTGTTGGCGCGCGCCGGCTTCGATGTCGCCGCTGTGCCGGAAGACCATATCTGCTGCGGTTCGGCCGGAACCTATAATCTGCTTCAGAGCGATCTCGCGGATCAACTTCGCGCGCGCAAGGTCGCAAATATCGAGACGATGGCGCCGGCGGTGATCGCGGCCGGAAATCTCGGCTGTATGACGCAAATCGCGGCGGGTACGGATATTCCCGTCGTTCATACCGTTGAATTGCTCGACTGGGCCTGCGGCGGCCCAAGACCGGCGACGTTACAACAAACCTAGGTTTCTCGTCAGCGCAGTAAGCCGACGATATCATTGACCGCGTTCAAATTCTCGCGCGCGATGGCGCGGGCGCGCTATGAACCGTCGCGCAGGACGCCGTCGATATAGCTGTCATCCTCACGAATGCGGCGCATCTGCGCTGTGATGGGCGCAAGTTTGGCGACGGCGACATCGACCAGCGCATTTTTGAAGGCGGAGAAATTGGCGCCGCCGAATTCGGACAGCACATCGGCTTTCGTCCGTCCCGCCAGGGCTGCAAAAATGCCCACAAGATTATCTGCTTCGGGGCGGCCTTCGAGGCCTTTTTCTTCCGAGGGCAGGGGCTCGGGGTCGGACTTGGCCTTGCGCACCTTCTGGGCGATCTGGTCGGCGTCGTCCGACAGATTGATGCGCGCGTAATCTGAGGCGTCGGATTTCGACATTTTCTTCGTGCCGTCGCGCAGGCTCATGACGCGCGTCGCAGGGCCGGCGATCAGCGGCTCCGGCAAGGGGAAGAAGGCCTCGCCAAAGCCGTTGCGCTCGATCGACGGGCCGAAATCATTGTTGAATTTCTGTGCGATATCGCGCGCCAGCTCCAGATGCTGTTTCTGGTCGTCGCCGACCGGCACATGGGTCGCGCGATAAATCAGAATATCGGCGGCCATCAGCACCGGATAGTCGAGCAGGCCGACCGACGCGTTTTCGCGATCCTTGCCGGCCATGTCCTTGAACTGGGTCATGCGATTGAGCCAGCCGCTCCGCG
>CAZJAY010000099.1:0-5718 GCA_964543915.1 uncultured Methylocystis sp.
CGTTCTTTCTTCAGAGCACCAAGTGTCGCCTATATTAGCGACTGGTGAGTAATGGTCGGGAGGGACTGCTGCGCTTCGGCGTAAGAGGCGCAAGCCAGCGCGAGGGTGAGGATCGAGGCTCCGAGAGCGAGAGATTTGCGAGACATTTTCTTTTTCCTGTCCAAACCTGAGGCATAAGGGCGCGCGCAGGCTCTCTTCGTCGTTCCGGTCGAACGGACGCAAAGGGGCTGAAGCAACGCAACGGGAAATGATGGATGGGGGAATTTCGACTCCGCATGGAGCCAAGGGATCAGCGGCGGTCGCGCGAAAAAGCGGACGGACCGACCCCGACGGTCAGGCGCGCGGCGGCGCTGTCGCCAATCGGCTTTTGTCGAGCCCTGAAGAAGATGGCGATGGAAAATCGCGTTCGACGCCGCGCGCCAAACGGCCCGGCCGCGCGTCGGCGGGCATGAGAATGGCGATCAGCGGCGACGGCGGCGGCGCATCGAAGAGCGCCGCATCGCGTCCGCCGGCCGAACACAGGGCGCAGAAGCCCATGTGATCGCAGCGCCCGTCAGCGGGCGCCCCGTCGCGCGAAAGCCGGTCGCAATGTTCTCCGGCGGCGCGGGCGACGCCAGCGGTGGCCCGGATCGTTGCGGCGACGGCCCCCTGTGACAAGGTCGGCCCCGGCGACGCGGCGCTGCGGGTCAGCCCCGCGGCGTGGAAGACGAACAGGCACGCAAGAACGATCGCAAGCGTTCCGCGGACCAATCCATCTAAAAATGCGTGTCGCCGTTTCATAAAGACAATGAATGCAGTCGAAGCTGCGCATGGTCAAACGGGAAATGGCTGAAACGGGCGGATTGCTCCGACGTGTTGCGCGCGGGCAACAGAGTCCGGCCCTGACGACGGCGCGCGACGGCGCAGCGGCGGTTCCAGACTTGAATTATTCCAGTTTACGTTGCGTTGTGCTTGTTCGGAAAATCCGTTATGAGAAATTTATGTCACAGTTTCGCGCGTTTTTTGCCGGATTTCGCACCGCTCTTGCGGGGCTGATCATCTGCGCGCTGATGACCGGGGCAGTCCTCTCGCCGGCCGCCGCACATCCTGCCGCCGGGCACGACGTTAAATCTGCAATCGATTGCCACAAGCTTCGGCTTGTCGCGCCAAACGCGAATGCCGGAACGCCGGTAGATGACGAAGGTTCGGGCGCGTGCCCGGATTGCTGCATCTCGGCCAGCTTCGTTGATTTCATGTTGCCGGCGCGGGCGCCGACCCCTTTCCGAACGCGCGCCGAGCGCGTCACGGTCGTATTCGCGGACCTCGTCTCGTCCGACGCGCGCGACGATTTGCTCTCCGGCGCAGGCAATGGCGCGCGCGCGCCGCCCGCGAAGCGTCGGACCTGACGCGCCGACAACCGGCGCATTCCAGAAATCTGCCGAAATCGAGTTTTCCCGGTCTGCGACGCGACGAGCGCGTTCAGCCTCGTGACAACCAATAACGTGACAACCAATAAAAAGAGCGCATCCAATGGATCACACGTCCCTCTCTCCGCTTTCGATGTTCCTCAACGCCGGCCCGGTCGGCAAGCTCGTCATGGCGCTGTTGCTCGCCGCCTCGGTCTGGACATGGGTCCTGATCGTCGAAGGCATCGTAGCTGTGGTGAAGATCGGCAAGGCCACGAAATCGGCGCGCGCCGGCGGCCCCGTCGATGTGCTCGAACCCGTCGCCGAGGCGGGTCGGGAAGCCTACGCCCTCGATCTCCCGGACGAATCCAACGGCGAGAAGCGCGAGCGGATCGCCGAATATATGAGCCGGACCGCACGCGAATTTCTCACGCGGGCGGAGGGCGGCCTGCCCAATCTCGCGGTGATTTCCTCGGTGGCTCCGTTTATCGGCCTGTTCGGCACCGTCTGGGGCATCATGACCAGCTTCGCCGGCATCGCCCAGTCGCAGGATACGAGTCTTGCGGTCGTTGCGCCGGGCATCGCCGAGGCGCTCGCCGCCACGGCCTATGGGCTTGCCGCCGCGATCCCCGCGTCGATCGGCTATAACCGCATCGGCGCCTCCTTCGCGAAGCTCGGCCAGGAAGTCGCGCATTACATTGAGGACGAGGCGCTGCGCATGACCAGCGGCGCCGGCGCCCGTTCACGCAGCCAGAAGGAGGCCGCGTGATGGCTCTGCCCGCCCGTTTCAAGAAAGGCAACGACCTCTATCAGCCGCTGGCCGACATCAATGTGACGCCGCTCGTCGACGTCATGCTCGTGCTACTGATCATCTTCATGGTTACGGCGCCGCTGCTCGCCAAAGGCGTCAAGGTTAACCTGCCCCAGGCCAGCGCCGCCCAGCCAATCAACCAGAAGGACCCGATCGTCGTCACTGTCGGCAAGGACGGCAAGACCTCGCTCGGCGCCGACGAGTTTTCGCCCGACACGCTGATCGATGGCATCCGGGCGATGATGGGCGACGACACGAGCCGCGTCGTTCACGTGCGCGGCGATACGGACGCCGTCTACGGCGAAGTCGTCGCGGTGATGGATAAGCTGGCGAGCAACGGCATCACCCACATCGCGATCATGACCAATTCGCGCGGCAAAACCGGCGGCGGCCGGGCGGCGGCGCCAGCCGGAGGCGCCGCGAAATGACCGATGTCGCGATGAACGCGCGGACAACGGCGCGACGTCAGCAGGAACCACCCGCCGGCCCGCCGGCGATCCAGCCGTCGTGGCTGCGGCCCGTCGCCTATGGGGCGGTGATCCTCGCCCATATCGCTGTCTTCGCGGCTTTTCTCGAATTCTCGAAACCGGCGATCGTCTCGCTCGACTCCCTGACGATGGATCTTGTTCAGGAAGGCGACTTCTTCGAGGCCGAGGAAGTTTCCGAGGCCGAGGATACGCCGCCGCCGGAGGTGGTGGAGGATCCCGAACTCGCGCTGCCGCCGCCGGACGTGATGTCGCCGGATGCGCCGCCGCTGCCCGCAAAGCGCGAGACGGTCGAGAAAATGGAGAAGAAGGTCGAGAAACAGGTCCAGCAGGCGCAGCAGGCCCGCGAGGCGCAGGCGCGCAGGCGCGCAGGCGCGCCCGAGGGCGGTTCGCAGGGCTCGGGCGTTTCGCAAGCCGTCTGTCTCGCGCATGTGGCGACCGATCTGCGCCGGCACACGCCCGGCTCGACGAGCCTTGGACCGGGTTCGGCGCATGTGACGTTCCATATCAACGGCGGCGGCGGCATCTCGGGAATCTCCGCATCGGGTTCGACCCCGGCGCATGCGGCGCTCGCCCGCCGGATCGTCGCGTCCTCGCGCGGACCGGCCAGCTGCCATTCGGCCTTTGTGAGCCAGGGCTTCTCATTCCATTGACGACGCGCGCGGCGGGCCCCCGGCTCGCCGCGCCGCCTGTTTGACCCCCCTGACCGGAACCGCACATGCCACGCTTTTTACGACTCGCCCTTTGCGCGGGCGTCTCTCTCTTCGCTACAGCGGTCGCCGCCCAAACCTCGCCAGTCGGCGGGACGGCGGCGCCCGCGCCGTCAACCATGTCGGAGAGCAAGTTTCTGGGCGTGCTTTACAGCGAAATCGAGCGCAATACCCCGCAGGAGCATACGCTCGGCGACGGGGAGGTGACGGCGAGCTTTCACGTCAACGCCGCCGGCAAGATTGATCGCGTGACGATCGACCGGACAACCAGCCCGGCGCATGCGGAGGCCGTGAAGAAAATCCTTGCCGCCGTCGCCGCGCCGCCGCCGCCCGGGGGCTCGATGGACGTCGGCCAGACCTTCCGGTTTCACGCGAACGAGCCGGAGCCGGCGGTTGCGCCGGCCACGACGACTCCGGCCCCGGCAGCGGCGCCGTCTGCAGCGCCCGCCGCTACCGCGGCGCCAACGCCAGCCCCGGTCGCGCCGCCACGCGCTGCGGCGCCGCCAGCTGCGCAAACCGGGAGCCAGCCCAAATGACGCAACGCGCATTCTTCGCCTTTTTCGCCCTCGCCCTTTCGACGAGCGGTGCGGCCGCCGGAGAAGCGGTCTCATCGACAGCGCCCGCGACATCCGCCCCCACGGCGCCTCCGGCGGCGGAAGCGACGGCGCGATCCGGGATGAAACATCCGGAGCCGCCCTGCGCCGACATCAAGCCGGATTGCGCGCTGACCGTTTCCCCGGCCATTGACCGAAAAGGCCGGCTTTTCGTCGCCTTCACGGTCGGAAAATCGGTCTATGTCGCGGCCTCCAGCGATGGCGGCAGGAGCTTCTCGCCGCCGGCGACCATTGCGACGATCGGCGACGGGACCATTGACTCGCATGGGGACGCGCGGCCCAAAGTCGTCGCGCTGAACGACGGCGGGCTGATCGCGAGCTACACGACCCGACCCGACAAACAGATGATCGGCACAATTTTCACGGCCCGCTCCACCGACGGCGGCAAGACCTTCTCCCCGCCGCAGGCGATGCTGAGCGAAGGCGGGAAGCGTTTCGAGGCCTTCACGGTTTCGCCGAAGGGACGCATCTACGCCGGCTGGCTCGACAAGACCCATGCGCTGAAGGCGAAGGCGGAAGGCCGGGAATTCGCCGGCAGCGGCGTCGCTTTCGCAACCTCAGACGATGTCGGCGCCACATTCAAGGGCAAGACGATCCGCATGGATCACGCCTGCGAATGCTGCAAAATGTCGGCGGCGATCGATCGCGACGGGCAGGCCGTTTTCGCATGGCGGCAGGTGTTCGAGGATGGCGCGCGCGCTCACTATGCGGCGCGGCTGTCCGCCGACGGCGCCACGCTCTCGGGCGGGCGCGTCAGCGACGATAACTGGGTTATCAACGCCTGTCCGCATCAGGGGCCGTCGCTGGCGATCGATCGCGCGGGAGTCTGGCATCTCGCCTGGTTCACCAAAGGCAAAACCCGGCAGGGCCTGTTCTACGCGCAGAGCCGCGACAACGGCAAAAGCTTCTCCACGCCCGAGAAAATTGGCGACGATGCGCGCGCGCCGTCTTTCGCCGCCCTGCTCGCGACAAAAGATCGCCTCTATCGCGTCTGGAAGGAATTCGACGGCACGACCACGACCGTCCCCATGCAGATGTCGCGCGACGGCGGCAAAAACTGGAGCGCGCCGCGCGTGATGGCGAGCGCCGCCGACGCCGCCGATAGTCCCCAGCTTGTCGATGATGGTCGGCGCGCTTTCCTCTCCTGGGCCGCGCATCGGGAGGGTTATCGTCTCATTCCCCTGCCGCGCGACGAAAAAAGCGCGGACGCGCGATGACGCCGGCGAAAGCGCTCTATCCACGGCGCGCCGGCGCGCACGCCGTCTTCGCCATGCTTGCCTTGCTCGCCGCGGCGCCTGCGGCGCAGGCGCTTGAGTTCCGCGCCTATGGGCGAGGCGAATTCGCCAATCTCGTCAAGGCGCACGCCGGCCGACCCGTCGTTGTGCATTTCTGGTCGATAACCTGCCCGGCCTGCGTCGCCGAGCTGCCGCAATGGGCGAAGCTCATCGGCGAGCGTCGGGATCTCGATATTCTCCTCGTCAATGCGGACGACGAGGAAATGCGCGAAAGAGCCGCCATTCGGCTCGAAAAGGCCGGACTCAGCGGCGCCGCCAATTACGGATTCACAGACAATTTCGTTGAAAAACTCTATTTCGAAGTCGATCGGAGCTGGCGCGGCGAACTCCCCTTCACCGCGCTCGTCGCGGCGGACGGGAGCCACACCACCGTGACCGGCGCGATCGACGATCCGGACTTCGTCGCCTGGCTAAAAAA
>CAZJAY010000100.1:0-5694 GCA_964543915.1 uncultured Methylocystis sp.
GCCGATCATTTTGCCGGCGTCGCGAATGACGAGATCGAGGATCCCCGTCCAACGGCGGAATTTCTGCGCCAGTGGTCCAGCCTGCATCCGGAATTCTCTTTCCTGCCCCGCAAGTTCAAGATCGCCGTGACCGGCGCGACCCATGATCGGGCCGCCATCATGGCGCATGACATTGGCTTGCGCATCGT
The DNA here is from genome assembly GCA_964543915.1 of uncultured Methylocystis sp. Taxonomy (GTDB): domain Bacteria; phylum Pseudomonadota; class Alphaproteobacteria; order Rhizobiales; family Beijerinckiaceae; genus Methylocystis. The sequence continues at coordinate 189 of CAZJAY010000100.1, forward strand.
CCGAAACGACGCCGGCGAAGCCGGCTATCAGGTCGTGGTCGGCGGCGGGCTTGGGCGCACGCCATTCATCGGCAAGGTCATTCGCGATTTCGTGCCGCGCGCGGCGCTGCTCGCCTATCTTGAGGCGATCATGCGGGTCTACAACCGCTACGGACGCCGCGACAATAAATACAAGGCGCGCATCAAGATTCTTGTCCATGAAAAGGGAATCGAAGCGATCCGCGAAGCCGTGGAAACGGAGTTCGCCGAAATGGATCGCAGCGTCTTCGCGCACGATCCGGCCGAGTTCGAACGGATCGCCGGCTATTTTGCGCCGCCGCCCTATGAAACATTGCCGGCGCAATCGGAAGCGCTTGCGGCAGCACGGCGTGCAACGGCCGCTTTCGATGATTTTGTCACCGTCAATGTCAGCCCGCATAAAACGCCGGGCTACGCAATCGTAACAGTCTCCCTCAAACCAATTGGCGGAATTCCGGGCGATGCGACTTCGGCGCAAATGCGCGCGCTCGCTGACGCCAGCGAACGCTTCGGATTTGGCGAACTACGCGTGAGCCATGAACAGAACATCATTTTGCCGCATGTTAAACAGGACGATCTGTTCGATCTCTGGAAAACGCTGGAAGCTGCTGGCCTCGCAACCGCGAACGCCGGCCTGATCTCGGACATCATCGCCTGTCCGGGCATGGACTACTGCTCGCTCGCGACGGCCCGCTCCATCCCGATCGCGCAGGAAATCTCAAAGCGGTTCGCCGATCCGGCCCGCCAGCGCGAAATTGGCCGACTGGGCGTGAAAATATCTGGCTGCATCAACGCCTGCGGCCATCACCATATCGGCGCGATCGGCATTCTCGGGCTCGAGAAAAAGGGTCAGGAATCCTATCAGATCACGCTCGGCGGCGATCCGACGTTCACGGCGGCGATCGGCGAAATCGTCGGCCCGGGCGTAAGCGCCGATCAGGTGCCCGACGTCATTGAACATCTGGTCGACTTCTACCTCGCCGAACGCGCGGAGGGCGAAACCTTCATCGAGACATGGCGGCGGATCGGACATGCCCGCTTCCGGGATGCATTGAGACGGGAGGGCGAAGATGGCGCTTATATCTGACGGCGCATTCGTGGCGGACGCCTGGCGCCGCCTTGCCGACGAGGAAGCCCTGCCCGCGAGCGGAAAAATAATCGTTTCGCTTGCGCGCCTCGACCATGCGCGCGAAACGCTGCCTGTAGATGTCGCGCTCGGCGTGCTCGCGCCGAACACGACCGAGGTAGAGGCGCTGATCCCCGCTCTGCCGCGCCTTGCGCTGATTTCAATTGTATTTCCCGCATTCGCGGATGGACGCGGCTTTTCGCTGGCGCGGCTATTGCGCCGCGCAGGTTTCAAGGGCGAGTTGCGCGCGAGCGGTCGTCTGCTTGCGGATCAGTACACGCATGCGCTCGGCTGCGGCTTCGATACGATCGAGGTTCCGGACGATCTCGCCGAAAGACAGGACGCGGATCAGTGGCGCGCCGCGCGCGACGCCTACAGCAGCACCTATCAACGCGGCTATCTGTCGCGCGGCTCCATACTCGACGCGCGCCGGAAGGCCGCCCAATGAGCGCGTCGCTCGTCGATCTCCTTGCCCCGCGCCTCGCGCCGCTCGACCTTGATCATCGCCTGAAGCTCGTGCGCGAAGTGATTCCGGGCCGCATCATCTTTACGACAAGCTTTGGCGTCGAGGATCAGTTCATCACACATTCCATCTTCACACAGGGCCTCGATATCGACGTCGCGACAATCGACACGGGTCGTCTGTTTCCGGAAACCTACACGCTCTGGGAGCAGACGGAGGCGCGCTATTCACGACGGATCCGCACCGTCTTTCCGGAGGCGCGAGCGACCGAAGCGCTCGTGGAAGAGCAGGGGATCAACGGTTTCTACAAGTCTCTTCCGGCCCGCAAGGCCTGCTGCCATATCCGCAAGGTGGAGCCGCTCGGCCGCCTGCTCGACGGCGTTTCCGGTTGGGTGACGGGGCTACGCGCGGATCAATCGGACGCGCGCGCCGCTGTCGAAATCATCGCCTTCGATCCGGGACATCGTACGCTGAAAATCAACCCGGTCGCTGATTATTCGCGCGAGTCCATCGTCGCGGCGACAGAAGCTTTTTCCATCCCGATCAACAGGCTTCATGCCTCCGGCTATCTTTCGATCGGCTGCGCGCCCTGCACCCGCGCAATCGCGCCGGGCGAGAGCGAACGCGCCGGCCGCTGGTGGTGGGAGCAGGACGACAAGAAAGAATGCGGCCTGCATGTCGCCGAAGACGGCACGCTGAAACGCGGCCCCGCGCCGCAGGAGACCAGGCAATGACGGCGCTGCCCACGCGCGCGCTCGGCCACCTCGATCGACTCGAGGCCGAGAGCATTCACATCATGCGCGAGACGGTCGCTGAAACCGAGCGTCCCGTCATGCTCTATTCGATCGGCAAGGACTCCGCCGCGATGCTGCACATCGCCATGAAGGCCTTTTACCCGTCGAAACCGCCGTTTCCGCTACTCCACATCAATACGACGTGGAAATTTCGCGAAATGATCGAGTTTCGCGACCGGATCACGAAAGAGCTTGGCGTCGAACTGCTCGAATATATCAATCCCCAAGGCCTGGCGATGAACATCAGTCCCTTCGAGCATGGATCGAAGCTCCATACGCAGATTATGAAAACGGAAGCGCTGAAACAGGCGCTCGATAACTGGAAATTCGACGCGGCTTTCGGCGGCGCCCGACGCGACGAAGAAAAGTCGCGCGCCAAGGAGCGCGTGCTTTCATTCCGCACGGCACAGCATCGCTGGGACCCGAAAAATCAGCGGCCGGAATTCTGGCGGCTTTACAATACGCGCAAATCACAGGGCGAATCCCTGCGTATCTTCCCGATGTCGAACTGGACCGAAGCGGACGTCTGGGACTACATCGCCCGCGAGAACATTCCCGTCGTGCCGCTCTATTTCGCAAAGGAACGGCCGGTTGTTGCGCGCGACGGCACATTGATCATGGTCGACGACGACCGGATGAAACTGCGTCCCGGTGAAAAGATAGAGCTTAAATCGGTGCGTTTCCGGACACTGGGCTGTTACCCGCTGACCGGCGGTTTCGAGAGCGATGCGACAGACCTCGAAGGAATCATTACGGAAATGCGGAGCAGTCGTTCGTCCGAACGCCAGGGTCGACTGATCGACCACGATGGCTCCAGCTCCATGGAGCAAAAGAAGCAGGAAGGCTATTTCTGAGATGTCAGACTCTGCCGCTTCGCTTGCGCCGACCCGTGCGCCGCTTCGCCACTTCGCATCCGACAAGCCGCTGCTGCGATTCATAACCTGCGGGTCCGTCGATGACGGAAAATCGACGCTGATCGGACGGCTGCTCTATGACGCCGATCTCGCAGCGGACGATCTGCTGGCGACGCTCGAAACCGACTCGCGCAAACACGGCACCCAGGGCGAAGATCTCGATTTTGCGCTACTGGTCGATGGCCTCGCCGCCGAGCGCGAACAGGGTATCACGATCGACGTCGCCTACCGTTATTTCGCAACGGACAAGCGGAAATTCATCGTCGCCGACACCCCCGGCCACGAACAATATACGCGCAATATGGCGGTTGGCGCCTCGACGGCGGATCTCGCAATCCTGCTGGTCGACGCGCGCAAGGGCATTCTCCCGCAAACGCGACGGCATAGCGTCATCACATCGATGTTTGGCGTGCGCCATGTCGTTGTCGCCGTCAATAAAATGGACCTTGTCGACTACAGTGAGGATTTTTTCAGGAAGATCGAAAACGATTTTCGTGAATTTGCGAAAAATTTGCGCTTTGCGTCGATCTATGTCGCGCCCCTCGTCGCCAAGGACGGCGATAATCTCGTCAACGCCAGCAACCATATGCCCTGGCACGATGGCCCGCCGCTTCTTGCCTATCTGGAAGGCGTGGCGGTTGAGGATACGACGCGCATCCAGCCGTTTCGCTATCCCGTGCAATGGGTCAATCGCCCCAATCTCGACTTCCGGGGATTTTCGGGGTTCATCGCAGGCGGTAATATTCAACCTGGCGATATTGTCCGTATCCTGCCTGCGGGACGGGATACGCGCATCGCGCGGATCGTCACCTGGGACGGTGATCTTGAGAGTGGCGTATCGGGCCAGTCGGTGACGCTGACGCTCGCGGAAGAAATCGACGTTTCACGCGGCGATTTGCTGTGCTCGCCTGTTTCGCCAGCGAAAGTCGGCGATCGCCTCGAAGCAAAAATGCTTTGGCTTGTGCGCGAGCCGCTGGCGATCGGCAAATCCTACCTGCTCAAGATCGGCGCGAAGGTCACCCCGGCGCAGATTGCGGCCGTCGACTCCCGGATCGAAATCGAGACGGGTCTCGCCGCGCCGGTGACAGGAGGGGCCGCCCTCACCTTTAATGAAATTGGCGAGGCGCGGCTTTCATTGGAAACTCTTGTCGCCTGCGACCCGTTCGTTGAAAATCGGGACACCGGCGGCTTCATCCTGATCGACCGCATCACCAATGAAACGGTTGCGGTCGGCATGGTGAAAACCGTTGCCGCTTCCGCTGACCGGGCGGCGCCAGCGCTCACCGATCTCAGCTACGCCTCAATGGAAGGCGTTGGCGCGGCGACCTCCACCGCGACAACGGCGACGCCCGGTCAGACCGCGCGGACAGCGCTTTTCGCGCTTGCCGGCGGCGCAATCGCAGGCGCGCTCGTTTATGCTTTCGCCGGGGATGCGACGCTTTCCGCGAAAATCGGCGCGGCGGATGCGCTGGCGCTCGCAGCGCTTCTTCATCTGCTGCGCCCATGGCTCGTTCAGCCGCGCGATGAGGCTGCGCCGTCGCGCGACAATGCCTCGGCGCCATTCGAAGGCGACGGCCTGTAGCAGGGTCATCCCGCGTTCAGTGCGCCTCATCCCAATTGGCGGCGGCGCGCGCATCGACCCGAAGCGGCACGCTCATGGCCACAGCCGGGGCCGGCGCGCGCTCCATGATCCGACGCGCCACCTCAATGGTCGTCGCCGCCTCGGCCTCTGGCGCCTCGAACACAAGCTCGTCGTGGACCTGCAACAGCATGCGGGCTGACAGACCCGCTGTAATGAGCGCCGCATCCATACGCGTCATCGCGCGGCGAATGATATCGGCAGCCGCGCCCTGTATCGGCGCATTGATCGCCGCGCGCTCGAAGAAGGCGCGATCCGAGGGATTCGCGGAAGCGATGCGAGGAAAATGGCAAACCCGCCCGAAGATGGTGGTCACCGCCATTTTCTCACGCACAAGCTGCTTCGTCGCCTCCATATAATCGCGGATGCCCGGAAAACGCTCGAAGTAACGTTTGATGTAATCGGCCGCTTCCTGACGCGGGATGCCAAGCTGATTGGCGAGGCCAAAGGCGGAAATGCCGTAAATGATGCCAAAGTTGATCGCCTTGGCGCGACGACGCACATCGGAGGGCATATCCCTGACCGGCACGCCGAACATTTCGCTCGCCGTCA
>CAZJAY010000101.1:0-3630 GCA_964543915.1 uncultured Methylocystis sp.
CTCGGGCGTTTTTCCCTTCGCTAACGGCAGGCGGTTGGAGAGACGGAAGAGATGAGTGTCCACCGCAATGGTGGGCTGATGAATAGCCATGTTCAGCACGACATTCGCCGTCTTGCGGCCGACGCCGGGCAGAGCGGTCAATTCCTCGCGCGTCTGCGGCACCTCGCCGAGATGACGTTCGATCAGCAGGCGCGAGAGCGCGAGGACGTTTTTTGCCTTGGCGCGAAACCGTCCAATGGTCTTGATCGCCTCGCGCACGTTTTCTTCGCCGAGCGCCGCCATTTTTTCCGGCGTGTCCGCCATGGCGAAAAGAGCCGGCGTCGCCTTGTTGACGCCGACGTCCGTCGCCTGCGCCGACAGCACGACGGCGACGAGCAGGGTGAACGGATTGGTGTAGTAAAGTTCGCCTTTCGGTTCCGGGGTGGCTTTGGCGAAACGCGCGAAAATTTCCGCGACGCGCGCCGCTTCCGCGGCGGACGGGCGCCGGCGCGCCGGGGAGTTTTTTCTTTTCATGTTTATCGTTATAAACAGGGGGAACGCGGGACGATAGCGCCGGACGGGAACCATGTCCGATCCGTTTGACGTCAGGATTTATGAGGCGCGCATCAGGCCGCACCGGTCGTTGACGCCGCGCGCCTTCCACCTTTTCATCGTCCTTTTCTGTCTCGCGCAGCTAGTTTTCGCGGCGCCCTTTCTCGTGATGGGCGCCTGGCCGGTCGCCGGCTTCATGGGGCTCGACGCGCTCGCGCTTTATGTCGCATTTCGTCTCAGTTTCCGGTCGGCGCGCGCGTATGAAACGCTCGATCTCACGCCGCTCGAACTTGTGCTCGGGAAAGTCAGCGCGGGCGGGCGTCGGCGCGAGTGGCGCTTCAACCCGGGCTGGGTGCGACTCGAGCAGGAGGTCCATGAAGAGTTTGGGACCCAACGCCTCGAACTCGTCTCGCGGGGAGAGCGCGTTGAATTCGCAGCATTTCTCGGGCCGGATCAGAAAGCGGATCTGGCGCGCGATCTGGGCCGCGCGCTGGCGACCGCGCGTCGGGGTCCGCGGTTCGACTGAGGATCAGCGATCAGAACGGGTCGCGAAAAGCATGTCCGCCTCGCGCATCAGCCGGGCTTCATGGCGACGAAAATATCGCCACAGCATAAACAGGGCCGCGAGCAGGGCGCCCGCCGCGAAACGCGCCGCAGCGCCTTCCACCGCATCGAAACCCGCCGCGAGAGAATAGGCGCCATAGCCGAAGGCCGCCGCCCAGACCAGGCCGCCTGCCGCATTGTAAAACATGAATTGGCGCAGTGGCGTGCGGTTCGCGCCAGCAAGGAGCGCGGCCAGAATGCGCAGGATCGTGATGAAGCGGCCGAAGAAAACGACGACGCCTCCCCATCTGTGGAACAGATACTGGCTTAGCCGGAATTTTTCAGGGCCGATCCCGATCCGCGCGCCGTAGCGTTCCACAAGCGTGACGCCATAGCGACGACCGATCCAGTAGCCGAGATTATCGCCGGCGATCGCGCCGCCGGCGGCGGCGAGGACGATCCAGCCGATCGACATATTTCCGGTGAGTCGCGCATAGATCGCCGCGCCGATCAGCAGGGTTTCGCCGGGCAGCGGAAGGCCGGCGCTCTCCAACGCGACAATGACGAGGATCGCCCAATAGCCCCAGGACGATAGAATGGCTGCAATCTGCGCTTGATCGAGAATATGCGTCACGAATACGCCTCGCCTCCGGCCGGCGTTTCATTCGCATGGCGACGGGAAAAACGGAAGCGGCGCGAGAGGCGCGCCGCCACGACACATTCGCCTGATCAGTGCGCGCCGAAGGATTGGGCGTAACCGGCGCCTGCGACTGTCGCGAAGGCGACGTCTTCTCCGGCCGGCTCCTTGCTATCCGCGAGCGCGCCCTCCAGGATCGTGCGCAACCCTTCTAGGATTGGCTGATCGTAACCGGACATTTTTTCGCGGAGCGCTTCCCGGCTTGCAGGATCCGCGCGCCGGCCGAAACGGTAGATCGCTGCAGCCGCGAATGCGCCCGAGGTCATGCCGCGCTCACGCGCGCACACGCTGACGCGTTCCGCGAAGCGCCCGCCGATGCAACTCAGCGCCGCCTGCGCGACTTTCTCGTTGGAGCAGGAATGGATCAAATCTGCGATCAGCATGACCTCTCTCCTTTTCCTTCGATCGCTTGCTGGCGCTTCACGCCGGTCCCGTTTTCCGCGAACCATCGTGTGCGCGCCTTCATGGCCGCCGCTCATCCGCCAAAGCCCGGGTTTGCGTCGACCATTTCAGGACCGCCGCGCCCACGATGTGTGCAACCGCACATCGCGCCTAGCGATCCCGGCCTCCACTACTCCCCGACCCCGGCGCCCCGAAGCGATACGTTTACCGATAACAAAGCAACGCCGCCGCGCGGCCGATGGTTCCGCCTCGATGAGACAAATCGTCGCTGCAACTGCTTCTTTGCATTGCGATAATTGTCGGGCTTCGGCCGCCCTCGGGTCACCATTCGCCGATATTCCGTGCGGAAACCCAAGGTTCGCGCGGCGGCAGGGGGGCGCCTCGCTGCAGCAATTCAATCGAAATTTTATCCGGCGTTCGCACGAAGGCCATGTGGCCATCGCGCGGCGGCCGGGAGATCGTGACGCCAGCCGACTGGAGCCGGTCGCAGACCGCGTAGATGTCGTCGACGGCAAAGGCGAGATGGCCAAAATTCCGTCCGCCGGCATAGTCTTTTTCGTCCCAGTTAAAGGTTAGCTCTATGGTTGGCGCGCCATTTTCCCGCGCCTGCGTCAGATCATCCGGCGCAGCGAGGTAGACCAGCGTGTAGCGGCCTTTGTCATTTTCCACCCGACGGACCTCGGTCAGGCCAAGAAGCCCGAAGAATTTCAGTGACTCGTCAAGGTCGCCGACCCGAATCATCGTATGCAGATATTTCATTTGCGATCTCCCCGAGGGCGTCTGTTATAACGCGAGGGCGGGCGCGCCGGTCGGCGTAATCCCCAATTGGCCCGCCCGCCAACCGAGCGCTTATCATGTCGACGTCGGACATAGCGGAAAATGACGTCGCCGGGCGCAAACTTGCCGCCGCACGGGCGTCGATCGCCGCCAGCGCCTTGCTGGCCGTCGCCAAGCTCGCCATTGGCCTCTGGTCGGGATCGCTGGCGCTGCTCTCCGAGGCGGGACACGCCTTTGTCGACACGGGCGCTACGATCCTGACCTATTTTGCGGTGCGTGAAGCGGAGAAGCCCGCTGACGCCGGCCATCATTACGGGCACGGAAAATACGAGGCGCTTGCCGCGCTGGCGGAGACGGGCCTTCTGTTCGGGCTAGCTCTGATCGTGGTCGGCGAAGCCGTCCGGCGGCTTGGCGAGACGGATCTTGCGATTGAGACAGGGTGGCCGGTCTATGGCGTTCTCCTCGTCTCGATTGTCATTGATTTCGCGCGCTCCCGGCGGTTGCACGCCATCGCCGTCGAGTCGCACAGCGACGCGCTCGCCGCCGATGCGCTTCATTTCGCCAGCGACCTCGTATCCTCCGTGCTGGCGCTGGCCGGCATCCTCGCGACTCATTTCGGTTTCTTGAAGGGCGATGCGATCGCTTCCTTCGGCGTCGCGATCTTCATCGCAATCGCCGGC
>CAZJAY010000101.1:3640-5690 GCA_964543915.1 uncultured Methylocystis sp.
GCCGGCTACCGGCTCGGTCAACGCACGGTCAGCACGCTGCTCGACGCCGCGCCGCGCGATCTCACGCCGCGTATCGAGGCGGCTATCCGCGACGTTCCCGGCGTCATCGCGCTGGACGCCCTCCGTTTGCGCAGCGTCGGTCCGGATGTGATCGGCGAGGCCGCGATCGGCGTCGCGCGCGGCCTGCGGGTGGAACAGGCGGCGGCGATCCGGCAGGCGGTCGCGATGGCGGTCGCCGCTATCGAGCCGCGCGCGTCAGTGTCGCTGATCGTGGAGCCGCGTGCGCTCGACGACGAAACGGTGATCGAACGCACGCTGCTCGTCGCCGCGCGCCGTCATTTGACCGCGCATCATGTCATTGCCCAACAAATCGGCGATCGACTGTCGATCGGCGTCGACATCGAACTCGACGGCGCCATGCCGCTCGGGCGCGCCCACGCCATCGCCACTGATTTTGAGTGCGCGATCCGCGACGAATTCGGGGCCGATGTCGAGATTGAGACCCATATCGATCCCCTGTCGCCGCATGTGCTCGCCGGCGTCGACGCCGATCCGGCGCGCGTTGACACGATTGCGGTTGCGCTTGAGCGCTGTGCGCAAAGCGTTGGCTGGATCGGCGACATTCACGAGGTGCGCGTACGCGAAACGTCGGGCGGCCTTGTGGTCAACTATCATTGCCGGGTCGATCCGTCCGTTGCGGTCGAGACGGCCCATGCCGCCGTCGAGACGGTCGAGCGGCGCATGCGCGCCGAATTTCCCGAAATCCTGCGGATTGTTGGCCACGCAGAGCCCCAGCACCATTGAGCGAGGCGCCATCGGCCGTCTTTCCGGACTTTTAGCGGCGTCCCGACACATGTCGAAAACTCGCAGCACAGGTGTTTGGCCACTCATGGCGCGCGATGGCCGGCGTGAACGCGCCATGCGCGATGCGACTCTTGCGCTGGCGCAACTTTTTTCCGAAGCGGTCGGGATAGCTTCTCCCTGTCGACAATCCGTTGACTGGAGGAACGGTTATGGGTGGGGCTGGACGCGGCATGGCCGCGAGGCTGCGCGATCATCGAAACGAACTGGTCTCGGTTTTCGCAAATTTTTTCGCCGGATTGGTATTCGCCGGCATGCTCACCGGCTTCGTGTGGCTTTGTCACGCGTTGGAGAGCTACCGTCCGATCGGCGTATCTTTTACCGCGCACACATCCGCTCCAGACGGGGCCGGGTATCCGCGCGCGCGGGTCCAAAATCCGTAAGCCCGCTCCTTGCGTGGATAGCCAGGGGGCCGCCGCTGCGCTAGAAAAGGCGCATGACCCGCGAAACGGACAAACCCGCCGCCGCAGATGTTGCGACCCTGCCGTTCGAAGCAGCGATGCAGGAACTTGAACAGATCGTCACCGAACTGGAAAAGGGCGCCGTCTCTCTCGACGACTCCGTCGCGCTTTATGCGCGAGGCCGCGCGTTGCAGGCGCGCTGCGAGGCGCTTCTCGCCGACGCCGAGGCGCGGGTTGAAAAAATAACACTTAGAGAAAATGGCGCGGCGAGGGGCGTCGCGCCGCTCGATCTCGAATAGCGCCTAACGCAGCTTTTCCTCCTCGACGGCGCGCCGGGAAAGATATTGCACGCGCGCCATAAAACCCCATGCAAGCAGAAGCGCGAACGGCAGGCCCAGTGCGCTTGCGGCCTCGGCGGATATGCCTTCGCCCAGAACGCCTGCGGCCTTCAGACCGCGACTGGCGTAGGAGAAAATGCCGACGAGATAATAGGCGAGGCCGGCGATGGAAATTCCCTGCACCATGCGATTCAGACGCATCTGAAGCCGGGTGCGTCTGTTCAGGTCTTCGAGCAACGCGCCGTTTTGTCTTTCCATTTCCAGAGTGATGCCCGTGCGCATCAGATCATTTGCGCGCTCGACGTCGCGGGAGAAACGCGTCTGCCGCGTTTCCACGGCGTTGCAGGTTTCGATCGCAGGATCGAAACGCACGCTAAGAAAGGATGAAAGGGTAGCATGCGGACCGACCGGCGATTCCTGCAGAAGCGCAAGACGATTACTCACCAGCGC
>CAZJAY010000102.1:0-5617 GCA_964543915.1 uncultured Methylocystis sp.
GATCGGCGTCCACGCGAGCGCTGTCGCCGCCTTCTATTATCTGCGGGTTGTCAATATCATGTATTTTGATGAGCCGGCGCCCGGGTTCGATCCGGCGCCGCTGGCGCTGCGCGCAGTTCTCGCCACTTCCACGCTCGCGCTGTTGGGCTTCTGGGTTTACCCGACGCCCGTTATGGACGCCGCAACAAATGCGGCGAAATCGCTGCTCTGAAGGAAGGCGCGCGTGGAGCCTGGATCATTTGCGCGCGCAACAGGCGTGCGGGTTCTCGCGCTCGGCTCCGTCGACTCGACCAATGATGAAGCGCGTCGGCTGATCGGCGAGGGCGAACGTGGTCCGCTCTGGATCGTCGCCGACCGCCAGACCGGTGGACGCGGTCGTCTGGGGCGCAGCTGGGTTTCCCCGCCGGGTAATCTATACGCAAGTCTGATCATCAGCGATTTTCATAATCTTGCCGATGCGCCACAGCTGGGTTTTGTCGCTGGCGTCGCGGCGATTCAGGCGCTGCGCGTCTGTGCAGGCGACGGCCATTTCGCGCTCAAATGGCCGAACGATCTTTTGCTGGACGGCGCCAAGCTGGGCGGAATTCTGCTCGAAACGGTCAACGCGCCGACGGGCGATCTCCGCGCGCCGGTTGCGCCGGTTGCGATTATCGGTATCGGGGTCAATTGCGCCTCTGCGCCGTCTGATCTGCCCTACCGGGCCGAGGCGTTGGCGTCGCTCGGTGCGGCGGCGCCCTCGCGCGCGGCTTTTTTCGCCGCCCTCAGCGACGCTTTGGCGGAAATGCTGGCTTTGTGGCGGTCGCCAGGCGGCTTCGCGCGGGTGCGAGAACTATGGTTGCGTGACGCGGCCGGTCTCGGGACCCAGATTGGCGTTCGCCTCATGCAGGGCGAGATTGCCGGCGTCTTCCAAACGATTGACGCGACGGGACGCCTGGTGCTCCTTACGCCGACGGGCGCGCGCGCCATTGAGGCGGGCGATGTTGAAATCGGGCCCCGCGCCCTTGAGAAAGATTTGACCCATGACCGCGCCTGAAGCGGATTTTGTTTTCGCGCCGCTCGGCGGCGTGGGCGAGATCGGAATGAATCTCGCGCTTTACGGCTATGGTCCGCCGAAGGCGCGCAAATGGATCATGGTCGATTGCGGGCTTGGTTTCGTCGGGCCGGAATATCCCGGCGTCGATGTCGTCTTTCCCGATATCGCCTTTCTCGGCAAAATTGCGCAGGATCTTGTCGCGATCTTCATCACCCATGCCCATGAGGATCATATCGGCGCGCTGGCCACGTTGTGGCCGCGTCTCAAATGCAAGGTTTACGCGACGCCTTTCGCAAGCGGCCTGCTTGAGGTGCGCCGCCTCAACGAACCGGGCGCGCCCGCAATTACCTTATTACCGGCGCGCGCGGGTTCCGTGATTGAAGCGGGTCCCTTCACGGTCGAATATATCGCTGTCGCCCACTCGATTCCCGAAGCCTGTTCGCTCGCCATCCGGACGCCGCTCGGAACGGCCATCCATACGGCCGACTGGAAGATTGATCCGGAGCCCGGCGTCGGCACGCGAATAGATGAGGCGCGTTTTCGGGCGCTGGGCGACGCCGGCGTCATGGCGCTCATTTGCGACTCGACCAATATCCTGCGCGAAGGCTTCAGTTTTTCCGAAGGCGAGGTTGCGCGCACGCTGAAAACGCTGATCGCAGAGGCAACCGGGCGCGTGCTCGTGACAACCTTCGCATCCAATGTCGCGCGCTTGCGCGCGCTCGCCGAGGCGGCGCAGGCCTGCGGGCGAACGGTTGTCGTCGCGGGTCGCGCGATGGATCGCGTCATTCAGGTCGCGCGGGAATGTGGTTATCTTGATGGACTGCCAGGTTTCCATGGCGTCGATATGCTCTCCGCCCTGCCGCGCGAGCGCACGCTTGTCATCGCGACAGGAAGTCAGGGGGAGCCGCGCGCCGCGATGGCGCGCGCCGCCAGTAACGATCATCCCGCGATCAAACTCGTTGCGGGCGATCGCGTGATCTTTTCGGCGCGCGCGAGTCCAGGCAATGAGCGCGAGGTTCACAGGGTCATCAACAAGCTCTGGACTCTCGGCGTCGAAGTGATCACCGATCATGATCATCTGGTGCATTGCTCGGGTCATCCCCGTCGCGGCGATGTTGCGCAAATGTATGACTGGGTGCGTCCTTCAATTTCCGTCCCGGTGCATGGCGAGGCGCATCATCTGACCTGTCACGCGAATTTCGCGAAGGCGCACGGCGTGGCGCATGTCGCCCCCGCGCGCTACGGAATGATCATCCGTCTCGCGCCCGGCGCGCCGGAAACGATCGGTACGGCGCCGAGCGGTCTGCTTTTCAAGGATGGCGATGTTGTCATTGATGAGAGCGACGGCGCCGTGCGCGATCGCGCAAAACTTTCCTATGTCGGCGTCATTTCCATCGCGCTCGCCCTTGGTCGAAATGGCGAAATGGTCGGCGATCCGGATGTGGTTTTCGCCGGCGTTCCGAAGCGCGGTAAATTCGGCGAGGATATGAGCGAGCTGATTGACGAAGCGCTGTTCGCGACTTTCGAGGGACTCCCGCGCGCGCGTCGGCGCGATGCCGATACGGTTTCCACCGCCATCGAACGCGCCGTACGCGGCGCAGTGTTTTCTGTCTGGGGCAAGAAGCCCGTCGTTCACGTGATGGTTGTTTCAACGTAGCGACGTTGCGCGACATCGCACATCAAACTATTAAAAAAAACGGCGACAGCATCGCTGCCGCCGCCGACATCTGGCGTCCGGTTTCGATCAGAGCGCGTGCAGATGCGGCGTCCTGCCGTCGCCGGTGGTGTTGGAGATCGAGCGCACATAGGCGCAGTCCTTCGTGCCGGGCACCGTGCACTTCTGACCCTTGTGATAGGTCCTGTTAAAGACCTCGTGGTGCGCCGGCGCCGAGCACTCGCCGCCGTTGATGGCGACGGACCGAACCGAAACGGTTTCCGCTTTCACGCTGCAATGAAGCTCGCCGTCATGATGGTTATGGTTGCAGTCGAAGGGCTCGTCGCCCGCCCACGCGATGCCGGGCAGGAACGCGGCGAGGATAAGAAGCTTTTTCATCGATCACTCCAGTCAGCTCAGGTCGGGGGGACTTGATTGTATTCCGTGAAAAACGGGCGCGTTTCCGCTGGCCGGTTCTATCGGGCGCTGTTTCAAACCACGCCGACGCGAAGCTTTTGTGACAGTGGCGGCGGCGTGATTTTCGGGCATAGTCGCCGGGCGGGAATCGCAAGGCGGGAACAGGAACCGGCGCATGCGCGGCAAACCGGGCTTTTACGAATTCTTCGCCGGTGGGGGCATGGCCCGCGCCGGGCTGGGCCCCGGCTGGCGTTGTCTCTTCGCAAATGATTTCGACCGGCGCAAGGCCGAGAGCTACCGCGCCAACTGGGACGGGGATGCGCTTCATGTCGGCGATGTGGGCGCGGTGACGACGGCGCAGCTTCCGGGCGTCGCTGATCTCGTCTGGGCGTCTTTTCCCTGTCAGGATCTGTCGCTGGCGGGCGCCGGCGCCGGGCTGCAGGGCGCGCGCTCGGGAACCTTCTGGCCTTTCTGGCGGTTGATGCAGGCGTTGCGCGCGGAAGGGCGGGCCCCAAAGACGATTGTTCTTGAAAATGTATGCGGCGCGCTCACGTCCCACGGCGGCAAGGATTTTGCCGCTCTGTGCGCTGCGCTATCCGACGGCGGCTACCGATTCGGCGCACTGGTGATCGACGCGGCGCTGTTTCTTCCGCAGTCCCGTCCACGTCTTTTCATCGTCGCCCTGCGTGGCGACATCCCTGCGCCGGAAGCGCTGGTCGGGCAGGGAGGCGATGCGCCGTTTCACACGCGCGCGCTGATGACGGCGCAGGGGCATTTGCCGAAGGCGCTGAAGCAGAATTGGCTATGGTGGCGTTTGCCGGCGCCGCCGCTGCGCAACGCAAGCTTGCTCGATGTGATCGAAGGCGCGCCGCGCGATGTTTCCTGGCATAGCGTAGCGGAGACCAAAGCGCTGCTCGCTATGATGAGCGAAATCAATCTTGCGCGGATTGACGAGGCGAAGCGCGCAGGCAGTCGGACAGTCGGGACGCTCTATCGTCGCACGCGCTATGTCGGTGGCGAGAAGATGCAGCGGGCTGAAGCGCGTTTCGATGATCTGGCCGGTTGTCTGCGCACGCCGGCCGGCGGATCGAGCCGGCAATTCGTCGTGCTGATCGACAACAGCAAGGTGCGCTCGCGGCTCATGTCGGCGCGCGAGACGGCGCGATTGATGGGTCTTTCGGACGATTATGTTTTGCCGGATAACTATAACGAAGCCTATCATCTCACTGGCGATGGCGTCGTTGCGCCGGTTGTGCGCCATATTGCGGCGCATCTGCTGGAGCCGTTGTTCGGCGCAACATTCCTGTGCGTGGCGGCGTAAAGGAAACGCCTGAACGCCGCGCCGCCATCATGCGCGCGGTGAAATCGCGCAATACAACGCCCGAACTCGCCGTGCGCGCGCTGTTGCGCAAATTCGCGCCGGGCTACCGGCTGCATCGCGCCGATGTCCCCGGCAAGCCCGATATCGCCTATGTCGGCCGCAAGCGCGCAATTTTCGTGCATGGCTGTTTCTGGCATGGCCATGATTGCGCGCGCGGCGCGCGGGCGCCCAAAGCCAATGCGGATTACTGGCGCAGCAAGATCGCGCGAAATATCGCGCGCGATGCGCGTAACCGCGAAGCGCTTGCGACGCTTGGCTGGCGCGTCCTCACAGTCTGGGAATGCGAGTTGAAGGACTGCGTCGCGCTGGAAACGACGCTGCGTGATTTTCTCGTCTGAGCAGCGCGTCACTCTTATGCGACGCTTCGCGCGGCCCTCTCCTGTCACGGGAGAGGGGAGTTCCCTTCTCCCCTTGCGGGAGAAGGCGGTTCGCCGGAGGCGAACCGGATTGAGGGGTCAGTCCTTCGCGCGCTCGACATAGGCGCCGTCTTCCGTCTGGATGACGACGCGCGTGCCGGTCTGGATATGCGGCGGCACCATCACGCGCGCGCCATTCGAGACTTTCGCCGGCTTGTAGGAGGAGGAGGCGGTCTGTCCCTTCACCACCGGCTCGGTCTCGACGATTTCGAGCGTGACGCGGGCGGGCAACTGGATTCCGACCGGCGTTCCGTTGAACATGGAGATGATGCAAACCATGTTTTCCTGCAGCCACTGCGCCTGGTCGCCGATCACATCCGCCGGCACCGCCACCTGCTCGAAGCTTTGCTGGTTCATGAAGTGGTGGCCGTCGTCGTCGCTGTAGAGATAGGTGAAGTCCATATCCTCGACGAAAGCGCGCTCGACCTGCTCGGTCGTCTTGTAGCTGTCGGAGACCTTTACGCCATCGGAGAGGCGGCGCATGTCGATCTGGGTCTTCGGCGTGCACTTGCCGGGGAAAAAGCTTTCGGCGGTCAGCACGACGTAGAGCTGGCCGTCCTCGCGCTCAATGATGTTGCCCTTGCGGATCGAGCTGGCGATGACTTTCACAGGTTGCTTCCTTCTGGCCGGGCGTTCCGGCGAACGTTCATTGCCGGCGCGGGCCGGGCTGTCTATGAACGGGGGTAAGATCATATTTCGCGCGCGCCGGCAAATCC
>CAZJAY010000103.1:0-5590 GCA_964543915.1 uncultured Methylocystis sp.
GACTAATGTAATTTACGGCGTCGTAACGGGTCATATCCTGCTCCAGCAGGAAATAGACAGCGTGACTTTCGCGCTCGGCGAAAAGCGCCACCAGCACATTCGCGCCTGTTACATCTTCCCGACCCGAGGACTGAACGCTGATGATGGCCCGTTGGAAGACGCGCTGGAAGCCGGCCTTCGGTTTGCACTCCTCGGCCTCTTCGTTAACGAGATTGTCGAGCTCGCGATCAAGATAATCGACGAGATTTTTGGTCAGCAGCTCAAGATCAATCGAACAGGCCCGCAATACGGCGGCCGCGTCCGCGTCCTCCACGAGGCTGAGCAGGAGATGCTCGAGCGTCGCATATTCGTGATGCCGTTCTCGCGCCGACGCCAGCGCTCGGTCGAGAGACTGCTTCAGATTGCGCGAAAAAGCCGGCATGAGTTGGTTTCCCTATTTTTTGTCCATGATGCATTGCAAAGGATGCTGATGCTTCCTCGCAAAATCCATCACCTGGGTGACCTTGGTTTCTGCGACTTCATAGGTGTAGACGCCACATTCGCCGACCCCGTGATTATGCACGTGGAGCATGATGCGGGTCGCTTCCTCGACCGTTTTATTGAAGTATTTTCTCAGGACGATCACGACGAATTCCTGGGTCGTGTAATCATCGTTGAGCAACAGGACCCGATACATATTCGGTTTGCGGGTCTGTGGTTTCGTCCGGGTGATAAGCGCCGTCCCGACCCCGGGCGCGTCGCCGTTTTTTCGAGGCTCCCGCCCGCCACGCGCGGGCTGCCGATGCGGCGCAGCCGCCTTGGCCGGTATCCCGCTGTCCATCGCCGCCAATTCTCGCCGCCCTCCCTGCGTCATATGCCTCGAGCGTCCTCTTTGCAGCGTATATCTGGCGACCCGTCCGTCCTGTTTTCAGGGGGGTAGGCCGCCAGCGCCGATGTTTCTTCCTTCTAGATTTCTGCCTCGCGGCTGGCTTTGCAAGCCCATTTTCTCATTCGGACGAATTCACCGCCGCATGAACCGTAAATTTACTCTCTTGCGGCACGATGGCTCAGTGGTTTTGTCCGAGCTTCGCGAATGCCCGTCCAGAAAACGCCTCAGAACGACCGTCCACGCCGTCCGATGCGGCCAACCGCGCCCGATGCGGCCGACGCCTGGAGCCTTGCGGTCGTGACAGCGGCATTGCTGCTATGCAGCATTCTTGTCGCCAAAACTCTCTCTTTTATGTTCGAAGGCGCAACGACGGTCGGGCCGGCGGTGGTGTCGGCCGAGGAGCCGACGAAGGAGCCGGCGGGGCGGCCGCTTGTCTCATCGCATCGGCGCGCGTTGTCGGACAGGTTTCTGCGTCGGGGCGTCGATGAGACGGCGACGGGATCTATTCTGGATTATAACGCGCCCTGACCCGCCGCCTGATCCGTGCGTCTTGAGCGCCATGTCGCGCCGGACCGAGACTTTCTCCGGCGCGGATGTCGCAATTTCATTGACATTCCGCGCATTATTCGCCAAGCACGGTGAGGCTGTCGCCCGCGTCTCCTGCGTCGGACCGTCGGCTAGTCGAGAATGTCGTCGCATGGCGACGTCGCTCCAGCCAGAACCAGCGCATCCTCGTGAAACGCCCGCTCTGGCGCTTTTTTAAAAGCCGCACCCGGGATTTTTGATGAAATTCGATGAATTGGGCCTTTCGGAAATGGTTCTGGCCGCTGTGCAGGCGTCCGGCTATACGAGCCCGACGCCCCTCCCGGCGCAGGCTATTCCACCGGCCCTGCAGGGCAAGGATATTCTTGGCATCGCCCAGACCGGCACCGGCAAGTCGGCGGCCTTCACGCGGCCGATGCTGAGCCGGCTGGAGCAGGGTCGGGCGCGTGCCCGCGTTCCCCGCACCCTGATTCTTGAGCCGACGCGCGAATTGGCCGCGCAGGTCGAGGAGAGCTTTGTCAAATACGGGATAAATCACAAGCTGAACGTCGCGCTCCTGATCGGAGGCGTGGCGTTTGGCGATCAGGAAGCGAAAATTATGCGGGGCGCGGACGTTCTGATCGCGACCCCCGGTCGCCTGCTCGACTTCTTCGACCGTGGCAAGCTGCTCCTTACGGGCATTGAAATCCTTGTGATCGACGAGGCTGACCGCATGCTCGATATGGGATTCATTCCCGATATCGAACGCATCTGCAAACTGGTGCCCTTCACCCGCCAGACGCTGTTTTTCTCCGCGACGATGCCGCCGGAGATCACCCGCCTGACAGAGGCCTTCCTTCACAATCCGGTACGCGTCGAAGTTGCCCGCGCCTCCTCCTCCGCCTCGACGATCCGTCAGGCGCTGGTGGCCTCGCGCGGTGGTCCGGACAAGCGAGAGACGCTCCGGAATCTCATCCGGGGCGCCGAAAATCTCAAAAATGCAATCGTGTTCTGCAACCGGAAGCGAGACGTCGCGATCCTGCACCGGTCGCTGGTCAAGCACGGTTTCTGCGCGGGCGCCCTGCACGGGGACATGGATCAGCTCGCCCGCATGGCGTCGCTGGAAGCGTTCAAGACGGGCGACGTGTCGCTGTTGGTCTGCTCGGACGTGGCGGCGCGC
This sequence comes from uncultured Methylocystis sp., assembly GCA_964543915.1. Lineage (GTDB taxonomy): Bacteria > Pseudomonadota > Alphaproteobacteria > Rhizobiales > Beijerinckiaceae > Methylocystis. The sequence goes on from CAZJAY010000103.1 coordinate 2,571, forward strand.
GGTCTCGACATTCCCGACGTCAGCCACGTCTTTAACTTCGACGTGCCGACCCATAGCGAAGATTATGTCCATCGTATCGGCCGCACGGGACGGGCTGGCCGTTCAGGCGTCGCGATGACGATCGTCACCGACGATGATGGAAAATATGTCGATCAGATCCAGTCGCTGATCGGCAACGCGATCGCGTGGGAGGGGCCGACTTTCGCGGATCTGCCGCCGCCCATAGAAACCGGTCGGCCCCGCGAGGGCGAAAGGGACCGTGACCGCGGCGGCCGGCGTGAACGCGGCGGGCGGGGCCGACGCAGTGAGACGGCTCTGTCGAGCAGAAGCCGGGAGGCGCCTGCGCCGGTCAGCATCGGGCGGGAGCACGCCGCCCGTCCGGCGTCTGACTCCGTCGCGCGGGTTCGGGTCTCGGACGCGGACCGGCGTGGTCGCCGGCCGCGCGACCGGTTTGAGGACGATGGCCCGCCGGTAATCGGTCTCGGCGATCATGTGCCGTCGTTTCTGCTCCGGCCAGTTTCGCCACGCCCGGTAAAGGTCGCGGAAGAATAAGGCGTCAGGCCTCGAATGGCGGCATGGCGGCGCGGATTATTTCTGCCTGCTCGGCCAGCCTCGACTCTTCCGCCATGACGCCGGGCGGTCGGAGTGCGACGCCCTCCCAGCGCGGCAGGAGATGAAAGTGCAGGTGAAAAATCACCTGTCCGCCCGCGCTCTCGCTGAACTGATGCAATGTCATGCCATCTGCGCCGAGCGCTGATTTGACGACCCGCGCCACATGCTGAACGCGCCGGATCAGCGCCGAGAGCGTTTCCGGGGAGACGTCGAGGAGGTCGCGCGCCGCTTCTTTGGGTATGACAAGCACATGTCCGTCCGCGCGCGGCATGATGTCCATGAAGGCGAGCGACATGTCATCCTCATAGACGATGTGGGCGGGGATTTCGCCACGCAGGATTTTACCGAAAATATTGTTGGGGTCGTAGGCGGCGGGCATATGTTTGTCCCCCTCTTGGAAACAATCAGTTATCGAAAGCAAAGGCTTTGATATTGGTGTCTCGGAATTCGTCGGCCGGATAGACTCCGAGTATTTCCGTTTCCCGCGAAAAGAAAGCCAGCTCTTCCAGGGCGCGCGCGAGCGCCGGATGTTCCGGATGACCGTCTACGTCGGCAAGAAAACGCGTCGCGGCGAATTCGCCATCGACCATGTAGCTCTCAAGCTTCGTCATATTGACGCCGTTGGTCGCAAAGCCGCCGAGCGCCTTGTAGAGCGCAGCAGGCACGTTGCGCACCCGGAAGACGAAGGTCGTCATTGTAGGACCCGCGTCCGGCGAGGCCCATTGGCGCGAAGGCGAGAGAATGACGAAACGCGTTGTATTATGTGCTTCATCTTCGACATTTTCGTCGAGAATGTCGAGGCCATAAATCTCGGCTGCAAGCCGGGGCGCCAGCGCCGCTTTCGTAGGATCATTCCATTCCGCCACCTCGCGCGCCGCACCGGCGGTGTCGCCCGCCGTATGCGCGGCGAGGCCGAGCGTGCGGATGATGCGTCGGCACTGGCCCAGCGCATGGACATGGCTATAGACGTTCTTCAGGCCATCGCGCGTTGCGCCTTTGGGCGCCATGAGATGGAAATGGATCGGCAGGAAATATTCGCCGACGATATGCAGGTTTGATTGCGGCAGAAAGTGGTGGATGTCGGCGACGCGCCCGGCGATAGAGTTTTCGATCGGGATCATCGCAAGCGCGGCGCGTCCCTCCGAAACGGCGGCGAAGGCGTCCTCGAAACTTGCGCAGGGCAGTGGCGTCATGTCGCGGCATGCGTCACGGCAGGCGATGTCGGAGTTTGCGCCTGGTTCTCCCTGATAAGCGATAGACTGGGTCACTTTTCTTCCCGCCCGAGGGAGGCGGCGACAAGCGCCTCCAGATCTTTGCCCGTATCGACCGAAGTCGCTGCTTTGTCCAGCAAGGCCACATCAATGCGCCAACCCGCTTCAAGCGCGCGCAATTGCTCAAGACGCTCCCGCTTTTCCAGCGGCGAAGGCGGGCGGGCGGCGAAAGCTTCGAGGCGGTCGCGCCGAAAAGCGTAAACTCCGATATGCGCGAAGTGCGGACCCTCTCCCCACGGCGCCGGCGCGCGCGTGAAATAAAGCGCCCGTACCCGCCCCGGCGCGATCTCTGAGGCGACGATCTTTACGACATCTGGATCGTCGGCTCGCTCCGCCGGCAGCGGGGCGGCGAGGGTTCCGATATCCACCGCTTCTTCATCAAGTAGAGACAGCGCCCCGGCGACAGCCGTCGCCGGAAGCCGGACGATATCGCCCTGAAGGTTCACGACCCGAGCGTAATGGCCAGACGGGTCGATCATTGAAACAAGCTCGGCCACGCGATCTGTCCCGCAGACATGTTCCCGCGCCGTTCGTTCCACGCGGCCGCCCTCCGCTGCGATAATCGCCGCGATTTCAGGGGAGTCGGTCGCCACGACGACGGGGCCCACGTCCGCAGCCATCGCGATTTCCCACGACCTCAGGACCAATGGTCGTCCGTCTACAAGCGCGAGCGCCTTACGCGGCAGGCGTGTAGACCCGATCCGGACCGGCACGACAACGATAGCCGTTCCCGCCGCCAAGCGACCGCACTCAATACGAGTTGTTGTCCTCGCCCAGCCAGCCCTTGTCTGACTTCACGAAATGCAGCGTGCCTTCGCTGGTCAGGATCTCGCTTTTCGAGAAGGTCCGATCCTCATTTATGCCGAGGAATGCGCATTTTCCGCGCTCTTTCTCATCGCGGCACTTGGCCTCGAAGCCCTCAGGAAACTGGACCTCAGCCTAATACATGAGTTCAAACGCGTTCACGGCGTCGTGCTTGACCTCGCGGGACTGAACTTTCTTGAAAGACACGATTTTGGCCCCGATCCCGTTCTTTTCCAGGATGTTGCCTAATACCTTTGCGCCAGTGGCGTCGCCCGGCAAATGGTCGCCGCAGCCTGCGAGAAAGCAGGCCGCGACCAATGGCAGGGCCAAGCG
>CAZJAY010000104.1:0-5483 GCA_964543915.1 uncultured Methylocystis sp.
AGAATTTGCCCGGATGAAGGCGCGACGGCACGAGGAAATCGCGCGCGCCCTCCGGCGAAGAAGCGGTCAGGATCGGCGTCTGGAATTCGAAGAAGCCGCCGGCCTTCATACGGGTGCGGATCGAGTCGATGATGCGTCCGCGCAGCATGATGTTGGCGTGCAGCTTCTCGCGACGCAGATCGAGAAAGCGATATTTGAGCCGCGTATCCTCGGGATAGTTCTGGTCGCCGAACACCGGCAGCGGGAGTTCGTCGGCGCGCCCGAGCACTTCAATCCCGGACACATAGATTTCGACCTGTCCCGTCGGCATATCGGCGTTCTCTGTCCCGGCGGGACGTCGACGCACTTCGCCGTCGATGCGCGCCACCCATTCCGAACGCAGTTTTTCCGCCTGGGCAAAGGCCGGCGAGTCCGGGTCGACGACGCATTGGGTCAGGCCATAATGGTCGCGCAGATCGACGAACAGCACGCCGCCATGATCGCGAATGCGATGACACCAGCCGGAGAGGCGGATCTTCTGGCCGACAAGGGCCGCGTTGGGCTCCGCGCTGTTATGCTAACGATTGCGATGCAGGTGTCCCTGATTAATGTGTGGTTTTCGGTTGGGAATCGGTGAAAAGCCGATGTATCCGGCGGCGCGGGCGAGAAAAAGCGCCATGCCGTCGCCCCTGTCAAGCCGCAGCCGGGCGCAGTCGTCGCTGGACGCGCGTCACGCGGGGATGGAAATTCATTCTCGCGGCAGTCCTGACGTTTCAGAAGAAAAAGCGCGTGCTATAGATCGCCAAGGCTATGAAAGCCCAGCGGATCGCGCCATCGGAGCGCGGATGCGTCCGAAAACGGGACACGACGCGACATGACGAAATGGGTCTATGGCTTCGGGGGCGGTCGGGCGGAGGGTTCCGGGTCGATGACGGCGCTTCTCGGCGGGAAGGGCGCCAATCTCGCGGAAATGTCGACGTTGGGCCTGCCGGTGCCGCCCGGTTTCACGATCACGACCGAAGTCTGCGCCTGGTTCTACGCCAATGACCGCGCCTTCCCGCCCGACCTTCCGGCGCAGGTGGATGCGTCGCTCGCCGAGATTGGCCGCCTCGCGGGTCACGCTTTCGACGATCCGGAATGGCCGCTGCTCGTCTCGGTGCGCTCCGGCGCGCAGGCGTCGATGCCGGGGATGATGGATACGGTTCTCAATCTCGGGCTCAACGACGAAACGGTCGAGCGGCTCGCGCGCTTCTCGGGCGACGATCGTTTTGCGTGGGATTGCTACCGGCGCTTTATCGAGATGTATTCCGCCGTCGTTCTCGGCGTGGAGCATCATCTTTTCGAGGACGCGCTCGACGCGTTCAAGGACTCGAAAGGGCTGGCGCTCGACACGCAACTCGCAGCCGACGACTGGCGCGTCGTCGTCGCGCGCTTCAAGACGATCGTCGAAGCGAACGCCGGCGTGGATTTCCCGCAAGAGCCGCGCGAACAGCTCTGGGGTGCGATCCGGGCGGTCTTCGCCTCATGGATGAACCATCGCGCCATCGTCTATCGCCATCTCCACAATATCCCGGAAGACTGGGGCACAGCCGTCAACGTGCAGGCGATGGTGTTCGGAAATATGGGCGCTGGCTCCGCAACGGGCGTCGCCTTCACCCGCAATCCATCGACCGGCGTGCGCGAACTCTACGGCGAATATCTGATGAACGCCCAGGGCGAGGACGTTGTCGCCGGTTTGCGAACGCCGCAGCCGCTAACGGAAGTCGCGAGCCGGGCGTCACGCGGCGAGAACATCTCTCTCGAAGCCACTATGCCGGCGATTTTCACGGAATTCCGCGCCTGCGCCGAGCGGCTCGAACGCCACTATCGCGACATGCAGGATATGGAGTTCACCATCGAGCGCGGCAAACTCTGGATGTTGCAGACGCGCACCGGCAAGCGCACGGCGCGCGCTGCGCTGAAGCTCGCGGTCGATATGGCCAATGAAGGGCTGATTTCCCGCGACGAGGCGTTGTTGCGCGTCGAACCGACATCGCTCGAACAATTGCTGCATCCGACGATCGATCCTTCCGCGCGCCGGGAAATCCTCGCCGTCGGCCTGCCGGCTTCGCCCGGCGCCGCCTTTGGCGAAATCGTCTTCAATCCGGAGGAGGCCGAAATTCTTGGCGCCTCGGGCCGCAAGGTCATTCTCGTGCGCACGGAGACAAGCCCCGAGGATATCGGCGGCATGCATGCGGCCGAGGGGGTGCTCACCGCGCGTGGCGGCATGACCTCGCACGCCGCCGTCGTCGCCCGCGGCATGGGCAAGCCCTGCGTCACCGGCGCCGGCGCGTTGCGCATCGATTACGAGGATCAGAGTTTCACCGTCGCCGGCCGCCGTTTCGTCAAGGGCGACCGCATCACCATCGACGGCTCGGCGGGTCATGTAATCGCCGGCGAGGTGAAAATGCAGCGCCCCGAACTGACCGGCGAATTCGCCATCCTGCTCGACTGGGCCGACGACCGCCGGCGCATGAAAGTGCGCGCCAACGCCGAGACTCCCTCCGATGCGCGCGCCGCCCGCCGCTTCGGCGCCGAAGGCATCGGCCTCGCAAGAACCGAACACATGTTTTTCGAGGGCGAGCGCATCGTCGCCGTGCGCGAGATGATCCTCGCCGACGATTCCGAAGGACGTCGTACCGCGCTGGAGAAGCTTCTGCCGATCCAGCGGGAGGACTTCAGGAACCTGTTCGAGATCATGGCCGGTCTGCCGGTGACCGTCCGGCTGCTCGATCCGCCGCTGCATGAGTTCCTGCCGCATTCCGACACGGAAATCGCCACGGTCGCGCGCGCCATGGGCGCCGATCCGGTAAAGCTGCGCCGCCGCGCCCTGCAACTGTCGGAATTCAACCCGATGCTCGGCTTTCGCGGCGTTCGTCTCGCCGTCGTCTTTCCCGAGATCGTGGATATGCAGGCGCGCGCGATCTTCGAGGCCGCCATCGAAGCGAGTCTCGCGACCGGCGCGCCGGCGCAGCTCGAAATCATGGCGCCGCTCGTCTTCGCCCGCGCCGAACTCGACGCCGTCCGGGCGCGCATCGCGGAAATGGCCCGGCGCGTCGAGGAGGAAACGGGTATCCGGCCCAGCTACCATGTCGGCACGATGATCGAACTGCCGCGCGCGGCGCTGCGCGCCGGCGACATTGCGCAATCGGCGGATTTCTTCTCTTTCGGCACCAATGATCTTACCCAGACGACGCTTGGCATATCGCGCGACGACTCCGGCTCCTTTCTTGGCGTCTATGTCGAAAAGGGCCTGCTGCCGGCCGATCCCTTCGTAACCATCGACCAGGAAGGCGTGGGCGAATTGATCGCCCTTGGCTGCCGGCGCGCGCGCGAGTCGCGGCCCGACGTTGCGCTCGGCGTCTGCGGCGAGCATGCCGGCGATCCGGTCTCCGTCGCCTTCTTCGAGAAGGTCGGCATCGATTACATCTCCTGCTCGCCCTTCCGTGTGCCGATCGCGCGGCTCGCCGCCGCCCAGGCGGCGTTGGGCGGCGCGGGAACGCCCGGCAATCCGGTCGCTTCGACAGCGTAACGCGCCGGATGCGACAGGCGACGCGCATTCTGCGGATCGACACGCGCGGCAGGGGCTTTTACGAAATCACCGCATCGGTGACGGAGTTCGTACGCGGCAATCGCCTGTCCGAGGGCCTCCTGACGATCTTTTGCCGTCACACGTCGGCGTCGTTGCTGATTACGGAAAACGCCGATCCGACCGTTCTCGACGATCTGGAAACCGTTTTTGCGCGGTTGGCGCCGGAGGGCGGCGGATATGTCCATGATACAGAAGGCCCGGATGACATGCCCGCGCATATCCGCGCGGCGCTGACCCAGACCCATCTCTCCATCCCCGTCATCGGCGGCGCGCCGATGCTCGGAACCTGGCAGGGCGTTTTTCTTTTCGAACACAGGCGACGGCCGCACCGGCGCGAAATCGCGTTGCATCTTCTCGGCGTCTGAACGGGCTGCGCCATTATGAAACGGCGCGGCGGCGGCGCGCGAAACGGTTCGGAAAGCCAAATATGGCTAAAGGATGGTTAGTGCCGTAATCCGGCGGACCGTCGCGCGTCATTCCGTGCGTTGTTCCGCCCATGTTCCTGGACGAGATCATGCGTCGCCTGCCGAGTCCGCATCGGGTCCAATCTCTGAAACCATCATGGGCGCTTGCCGCGATCGCGCCATGGGCGCTGGGCATGGGGGTGCTGGTGTCCTTCACCGCCGACGCCGGTCAGGACGCCGCCGGCGACGCGAATGTCGCACTGCTGACGGCGCGTAGCCGGGACGCGCGTGGGGCAGACGTTGCTGCGTCGACGGGCGGTTTCGCGAACGCCGCCGCCGGCGATTTTGGCGCGGAAAACCGTCGCAATCTGATTGAAGCCCGTCTCGTTGTCGGCGCGCCGGAGGACCTGCGGTCCGAACGACCCGAGCCGGAAGACGAGGAATCGCCCCGCATCGAAACCAAGCCGAACGCGCGATTGTTCCCGGAGGTCGACCGCAGCCGCAAGGGCGATCCGCTGATCGCGATCCGGCCGACGCTGGAAACCCGCAAGGCGCCGGCGGCCGCGCCGGTCGAAACAGCGGTCGCCGCGCCCCCGCCGGTCGATGCGCCATCCACGACGCAAAAGGTCGAGGCCTCAGCCGCCTTGCCGGCCGAGGCTGCGCCGATCGCCACCTCGCCGCGCGATGACGCGCCCGGGACTGCGCCGCGGAATGCGCCTGAAACGGTCGCCGCCGTGGAGTCTGCGCCGGCCCCGGAACTCGTCGATCGCGCGTTGCATGGCGCAACGCCGTCGGTGTCGCGCGCCATCGCGCTGGGCTCGTCGACGCCGGCCCAACCCGACGCCACGCCGATCGAAGTCACGGAATTCCCCGGCGCGACGTTTGCGCTCGCCCCACCGGCAAATGGCGTGCGGCCCGATTACGCCGCGCTTGTCGATCCCGCACGGCTCGATCGTGAAAAACGCTGCCTCGCCGAAGCGGTCTATTTCGAGTCGCGCAGCGAACCCGAGGAAGGTCAGGCGGCAGTCGCGCAGGTCGTGCTGAATCGCGTGCAGAGCGGGCTCTATCCGGCGAGCATCTGCGGCGTCGTCTACCAGAACCGCAGTCATTACAAGGCCTGCCAGTTCTCCTTCGCCTGCGAAGGGCGCTCGCTGCGCATCACCGAACAGGCCGCATGGACGACGGCGGTGCGCGTTGCGACCGAGGTCATGGAGGGGCGCACCTATATCTCCGACGTTGGCCGATCGACTCATTATCACACGAACTACGTCCGGCCGCGCTGGGCGCGGGCGTTGACGAAGATGGATGTGATCGGCCGGCATATTTTCTATCGCCTGAAGCCGGGACAAACCTGAGCGGCGGTCTATCGCTAAAGCATTTCCCAGCTTTATTCCTGCGCCTAAACAACAATGCTTGTTCGAAGCATCCCGAAATATCAATTTATTTGATCGTCAATGGGCTTGACAAAT
>CAZJAY010000105.1:0-5481 GCA_964543915.1 uncultured Methylocystis sp.
GTTGCGCAGAAAACCATCCTGCCGATCTGGCGGTCGCACTGGTCGCTCGAGAAGCGCATCTTGGCGATCTCCCTTATCGCCCATCAGATTTTCTTTCCGGCGGCGGCGATTGGCATCATCGCCGGCGTGCTCGGCGTGATCCTGCATGGCGCACCGGACGCCTATGACGGTTTGCTGAAAATTATCGGCGTCATGACGACGCTTGTCGTGCTCGGCATCACGCTGCCGCCCTATCTCGCGCTCGGGCGCGGCTCGCTCGTCGATTACGTCAAGACAATGGCCTCAGTGCCGCCGCTGATGATCTATCTGGCGTTCGCCAATGGCGCGAAGATCCTCCAGACCTTGCGCGGTCGGAAATCGACCTTCAAGCGTACGCCGAAGCTCGATCGCGAAACCGGGACGGTTGACGCCGGAATGGAGTAATCAGCGGAAGGTCGCCGGAGCCTCGACGGCGCCATCGCCGGTGACGATAGTCAGCGCGCCATCGACCCGCTTCGGCTTCTTGCCGCCTGGCGCATAGAGCTTGAGCAAATAGCCGCTGTTGTCCGCAGCGGGCGCGGCTTCAACGAATAGCGGATCAGGCGCCTCGGCGAAAACCGCCTGAACCTCGCCCTTGCCGCGCCAGAGCAACCGCCATTCGGCGTCGGCGCCGGTCTTAACCAGCGAGAAAAGCCGCGTGGCCTGCGACGCGGGGATCTTTCGCGGCACCTGTTTTTCAGCCGCGCTGATTTCGGGGTCGAAGGGCGAGTTCCCGGCGCGAGGCAAAGTCAGCGAGAGATCGGCGCGCGCCGGCAGACAGACCTTGCCGCAAGCGGAGTAGTTGAGCGCGAGATTGCGCGTCACCGGCGCTTCCGGATCGCGCGGCGTGACGCGAAACGGAAAGATGACCTTCGAGTCGTAGCCGGCGATGAAAACCCCCGACTCCTCGATCCGCTTCGGCGCGGGATAATCCGTCTCGACGCGGGCGACGTTCGTTGAACCGGAAAAATCGAATGACGGCGGCGCGCCCGCCTCGCCCGGGGCGCGCCAATAGGTGATTGTGCCCGGATCAACATCGATCTCGACCGCGCCACGGTAACGCGCCCCAGGCTGCGGCGCCCCGGCCGCCAGCAACCGCGCGCCGGATACCGCCGCCCGCGCCACGGGCGACGCAAAATTCGTTTCCGGCGCGACAGAAGGTCCCGCAAGAGCCATCGAGGAAATTAGGGCGAGGCCGGAGGCCGCAAGTCCGGAATAGCCGCGTAATCGGATCATCTTCGGCGCAGTCGGAATTGGCGGCCGTCGATCCGGCCGCGGGGTTCTCTTGTGAAGCGTCAGCTTCAGGCGTAGCATGATTCTATGGTCAGGCCGCACGGCATACAAGAAGCGAAGGGGCGCGCCAATGAAAAGGGCGTCTCCGGCGCGCGGCCTTTCCTTGACGGGCAGTTGCTCGTCGCCATGCCCGGCATGGCCGACCCGCGCTTCGCCCGCTCGGTCATCTATCTCTGCGCTCATTCGGAAGACGGCGCGATGGGGCTGATCGTCAATCAGCCTTCGCGAGTCAGGAACTTTCCGGAACTGCTGGTGCAACTGAATATCATAGCGCCGGAAGAGCAAATCAGCCTCCCGAGCGAGGTGAGCAGGGTCCAGGTGCTGACCGGCGGACCGGTGCAGGCGGATCGCGGTTTCGTACTCCACTCGCCCGATTTTCACCTGACCAACTCCACCCTGCCGATCGACGACAGCGTGTCGCTGACGGCGACAGTCGATATCCTCCGCGCGATCGCAGCCGGAGACGGCCCCCATCGCGCCCTGCTGGCGCTTGGTTACGCGGGGTGGGACGCCGGCCAACTTGAAGACGAAATCCAGAATAACGGCTGGCTGCACTGTCCCTCGGATCCGGCGTTGCTTTTCGACTCTCGGCTTGACACGAAATACGACCGCGCTCTGCAAAAACTGGGCGTCGATCTGGCGCAGCTTTCGACGAGCGCCGGACACGCCTGACAGCGTCGCGCAACGCCCGATCAGGCGTGGCCGCGCGGGGCTCAAGGCGCGGGGTTGCTGTGCAGCTGGTGGATTTCGTCGATGCGGCGCTCGATCTCGGGCGTGATCTTCACAGCGAGCGAATCGAGATTGCTCTGTAGCTGCGCCATCGTTGTGGCGCCAATGATGTTCGACGTGACGAAGGGACGCGAAGTGACAAAGGCGAGCGCCAGTTGCGCGGGATCGAGGCCGATCTCGCGCGCGAGCGCGACATAGGCGCGGATCGCTTCGTCAACACCGGGTTTTTCATAGCGTTGACCGCGTTCGAACAGAGTGGTGCGCGCGCCCGGCGGCCGCGCCCCGTCCAGATACTTTCCCGTGAGATAGCCCTGCGCCAGCGGCGAATAGGCGAGCAGCCCGACATCATCGCGTGCGGCGAACTCCGCGAGGCCCATCTCGAACGTACGGTTGAGCAGATGATAGGCGTTCTGGATTGAAACGACGCGCGGCCCCGCGCCGGTTTCGGCGGCGCGCAGAAACTGTGCGACGCCCCAGGGGGTTTCATTGGAAAGGCCGACATGGCGCACTTTTCCGGCTTTCACGAGCGCATCGAGCGCCGCAAGCGTTTCCTCGACGGGAACCTCGTCGCGGCGCGTTGGTTGCCGATAGACTGTGCCCCCGACGCCCCAGAGCGGCAGCGAGCGGTCGGGCCAGTGAAGCTGATACAGATCGATGTAATCGACGCCGAGCCGTCGCAGCGACCCTTCGACCGCCAATGCGATATTTTGAGCATCGAGACGGGTGGGCGCGCCGCCGGGCCGCAGCCAGTCGGCGTCCCCGCGCCCGGCGACCTTCGTAGCGATGATGACGCGGTCGCGGTTACGACGCGCGGCCAGCCATGAGCCGATGATCCGCTCGGTCGCGCCCTGTGTCTCGCGTCGCGGCGGGATGGCGTAGATTTCCGCCGTATCGATAAAATTCACGCCACGCCCGAAAGCGTAATCAAGCTGCTTCGCTGTTTTGCTCGCCCCAGGTCATGGTGCCGAGGCAAATCGCCGACACGTGCAGATCCGTTGCGCCGAGCGCGCGATATTCCATCATCCCGCACTCCCCTCGTGCGATCAGCGCTCGCTTGCGCCAAGCAGATCGAGGAGCCCTGCCCGCTCAAATTCATCCGCGACGCGCTCCAGCCATGACCGGACATAGCCGCGCAGAACGAACGAGTGTTCCGCCAACTCGCCTTCGGCGGTCCTGTTTTCGATGAAGGTCGAGAACGGCGCGCCCGCCAGCTCCACTTCCTCATAGGCGCGTTCGCGCAGACGCGGAATCGTGATCTCGCCCGAGGCCGACACATCCTCAAAATATTTCGCATGGGTTTGGGAGTCCCATTCGAAGAAGGTCGTGTCGTTCACATGGTTCTTGACGATGAAATAATGCGCGTCGGCGACATAGGGCGCGATCGCGGCGATCTCGTCGAGCGATGCGATCGACGGACCGATGACATGCAGGAGAACGAACCCGAACTCCCCGCTCCTGACGGCTTCGAAGAAACCGATTTCTTCCAGCGCCGAAAGCGCGCCGCTCAGACCGCCTGCACGAACGTCAATAACGCTCACCCGCGCCTGCGAGGCCATCAGCGTATCGATGATTTTCATCTGATCGGACGTAGCGGTCAGATCGACGATTGTCGTCTCGTCCGGATGGAAGCGTTGCAGCGTGCCCTTGGGCGCTTCGGTGTCGAAAGCGCGAGCCTTGATATTGTTCAGCGCGAGAAAATCGAGCACCGCGCGGGCGACCGTCGATTTACCGACGCCGCCCTTGTCGGCGCCGACAAAAACGACTGTTGGCTTTACGACAGGGGCCGCCGGGCGCAATGCGCGCACCGCCGTCGCCGGTTTACGTGACGCGCCCACAGCTTTCCGTGGGGGCGTTGCGGCAGGCTTTTTCGCGGGGGTCGACGCCCGCCGGCCCGTCTTCGTCGGTTTCCTGACCATCGGAGCTCCTGTCCCGGTTGCGCGCAAGACCTCGGCGGGCCGCCGTCGGCTTCATGCGCCTGAAACATGGGATTAATTAAACGACACATAAATCACGCCCGGCGTGAGACGTAAATTCCGGACTGCCCGTCCCCCTGGCCCCGGACGCGCACACATCCCGGGATTTCTCTTAAGCCGACAGCGTTATTTTGACAAAGGAAACGATTGCGGGCAAATATTACATGTTTTTTATGTGTTATATTTCTATTATGCATCTATTTCAGGTGAATTGACTTGCGTTCGATTTCGCGCGATTGAACGGATCGGACATGGCGCGCCGACGGCGGCGAGACGCGCGTAATGTCGAAGCATCCACCCGGGGAACCCGACAAGAGAGAGGCGAGCCTCGCGCACAGGCCGATGAACAGTATCGTGGATATTTCTCCCGAAACCGCGACTGCGGGGGCGGACGCGCCATTTTTGCGGGTCGAGGATCGCACCGGCGCGGTTCACATGCTCGAGGCCGTCGAAGGATGGCGGCTGATGGAAATTTTGCGCGACCACGGTCTCGGAATGGAGAACACATGTGGCGGGGCATTGGCCTGCGCCGAGTGTCATGTCGTTCTCGACCCCGGGTCCGCGCGGCGTGTTCCGCCGCCGCGCGACGACGAACTCGAAAAGCTCGACGAGCTGCCAATGCTTTACGAAAACTCCCGTCTTTGCTGCCAGATCATATGGTCTGACGAGATGAGCGGACTTTCGCTGAAAATCGCCGAGGAGACATGATGGCGGCGCCGAAACATCCGCAAATTCTCTTCGCCTCGAGCCTTACGGACGGAGAAGTCCTCTTTCTCGGTCGGGACGGCTGGGAGCGGGATCCACGCAAGGCGCGCGTTGCGCATGATGCGGCAGAAGTAGCGGAGATGGAACGCATTGGGCAGGCCGATTACGCAGCCAATCGCGTGGTCGATGTCTATTTCGCCGATGTTGCGATCGGAACAGACGGCGCGCCGACGCCCCTCCATTATCGTGAAAAAATGCGTCTGCTGGGACCGAGCGTGCGGCGCGATCTCGGCAAGCAGGCGCGGGGAGCCTGAACCATGAACGCGCATGATCCACAGGCGGCGTCCCGCCCCAACGCGCCCACCACCACCTATCGCTACGACGAATTCGACGCGGCTTTCGTAAAGGAGCGCGTTGAAGAGTTCCGTACGCAGGTCAAACGGCGTCTGGACGGATCACTGACGGAGGATGAATTCCGACCGTTTCGCCTGATGAATGGTCTCTATCTGCAGCTCCACGCCTATATGCTGCGCGTGGCGATTCCCTACGGCACGCTGTCGGCGCGTCAGATGCGGCGTCTCGCCGACATCGCCGATCGATGGGATCGCGGCTACGGTCATTTCACGACCCGCCAAAATCTCCAGTACAACTGGCCAAAGCTTGTCGACACGCCGGATATTCTCGAAGCGCTGGCGGAAGTCGAGATGCACGCAATCCAGACGTCCGGCAACTGCATCCGGAACGTCACCGCCGATCATTTTGC
>CAZJAY010000106.1:0-5461 GCA_964543915.1 uncultured Methylocystis sp.
CGTGCATCTTGCGGGGCCGCCGCAGCACAATGCCGTGCTCTTGAAGGGAAAACAGGCGGTCATACTCGTTGTCATGAAGGACGGCTCCGCCTCGACGCTTGACGTCGTCAACGGCGTCAAGAAAGCCATCCCCGATATCGAACGCATCAGTCCGCCGGGCACAAAGGTGACCCTCCTCAACGACGCTTCCGTTTTCGTGAAGGACTCGATTGAAGACGTCGTTCACGAAATGGTGCTGGCGGCGGCGCTGACAGGCATTGTCGTCATTCTCTTTCTCGGCTCATGGCGCGCGACCGTCATTATCGCCACGTCGATTCCGCTGTCGATCCTGACTTCGGTCATCTGTCTTCACGCCGTGGGACAGACAATCAACATTATGACGCTCGGCGGGCTGGCGTTGGCTGTCGGCATCCTCGTCGATGACGCGACTGTCATGATTGAAAACATCGATACCCATCTCGAAATGGGAAAGCCGATCGAGGTCGCGATCATCGACGCCGCAAACCAGATCGTCACCGCCACCTTTGTCTCGACACTGTGCATCATGCTGGTCTGGTTGCCGCTTTTCGAACTGAGCGGGGTCTCCGGCTTTCTGTTTGCGCCCATGGCGGAGGCGGTGATTTTCTCCATGGCCGCCTCCTTCATCCTCTCGCGCACGCTCGTGCCGACCATGGCGAAATATATTCTCGTCGATCCGAACGCGCCGCATGGGGGCGGTCATGGTGGCGATCATGGCGCACATGAAGGCGGCCATGTTGCCGCGCCTGCAGAGCCGGTTGGCGCGGGGCCGCTCGCGGCCGCTATCGAAAATGGAGAAGAGGCGCGGCGAATTTACGATCTGGCGAATGCGGACGCCGAAAAGGCGGCGCTTGCAGGCGAAGGCGGCGTCGCCCATTTCGCCGTAGCGACCCCTGTTGCGCACGGACATAACGCAGACCCGAAGCCGCCGGGACCTTTCCGGCGCTTTCAGCAGGGGTTTGATCGCGGGTTCCAGCAGATTCGGGATCGTTACCATGACGCGCTCAAAACTGCGCTGGAAAAACGGGCCGTTTTCATTCCTGCATTCCTCGGCTTCGCCGTCGCCTCGCTCGTGCTTCTCTACTTCAACGGTCAGGACTTCTTCCCCGAGATCAAATCCGGCACGATGCAGATGCACATGCGGGCGCCGCTCGGAACGCGTATAGAAACGACAAGCAGGATTGTGTCGCTTGTCGCCGAAGAGATCGAGCGGCTGTTGCCGGGCCAGGTCGAAAGCGTGGTGTCGAATTGCGGTCTGCCGGTGTATGGGCCGCATAATCTCGCCTTCATTCCCACGCCGACAATCGGTTCCCAGGATTGCGATCTGACGATTTCGCTGAAAAACGAGACCTCGCCGGTCTGGGACTATCGACAGATTTTACGCCGCGGACTGAAAGCGCGTTATCCGGGCGCCGAATTCACATTCCAGCCGGCCGATCTGACAGCAAAGATCCTCAACTTCGGTTCGCCGTCGCCAATCAGCGTCCAGGTCATCGGCATGGATGTGGCGGAGTACTACGAATATGCGCGCAAACTTGCGGCGCGTCTTCGAAAAATTCCGGGCGCGACCGACGTCGTGATCCAGCAGACAATGCGTCAGCCCACCCTGCTCGCGGAAGGGCAGCGGACTTTCAGTCTTGGAACCAAGCTTACGGAACGCGATATCGCCCTCAATCAGCTCATCACGCTGAATGGCAGCCAGCAGGTCGATCAATCCTATTATCTCGACCACAAGACCGGCATCGAATATCAGGTGAACATCTACACGCCGCAGCCCCGCATGACCCATGTCCGGGATTTGCTGACGATCCCGGTCGACACAAACAAACTTGAAGCCGACGCGACCGAAAACCAGTTGCGCGGCACTGTCGCGAAGCTTTCGGTTATCGGCACGCCGGGCGTCGTGTCCCATTCGAACATTCGGCCGATTTTCGACATCTATGTCTCCGCCGAGGGACGCGATCTTGGCGGCGTGCTTGCGGATGTGAAAAAGGTTTCCGAGAGTTTGAGGGATGAACTGCCGCGCACGGCAACTATGGAGATCCACGGGCAGGCCGAAACCATGCATAGCGCCTATGTCGAACTGATTGGCGGCCTCCTCGCCTCGATCATCCTGATTTACCTGCTGATGGTCGTAAACTTCCAGTCGTGGCTCGATCCTTTCATCATCATCACGGCGCTGCCCGGCGCGCTCGCCGGAATTGCATGGTCGCTCTTCATCACACACACCAATATTTCGGTTCCGGCGCTGACCGGCGCGATTATGTGCATGGGAACAGCGACCGCCAATTCGATCCTTGTCGTCTCCTATGCGCGCGAGCGTTACGAGCTTCATGCCGACGCATTCCTTGCTGCGCTCGAAGCCGGCTTCGCCCGCATCCGGCCAGTGATCATGACCGCCTCCGCAATGGTGATCGGCATGCTGCCGATGGCGACCAGCAATTCGCAAAACGCGCCGCTCGGGCGCGCGGTGATCGGCGGTCTTTTGCTGGCGACATTTGCGACGCTGTTTTTCGTGCCTTGCGTCTATGCGATGGTTTACGGGCGCGTCGAAAAAAAATCGGAAAATAGCCATGGATAGGAAGTCGACCGTACGGCAGCTTGGCGTATTGGCGGCCGCGGTCGCCGTCGCCTATCTCGGCTACCAGGCATGGCAGCGCCTCATGTATGCGCACCGGCTGGCGAACGAAACGCTCGAAGACGCGGTGCAAACCGTGGCGATCACCCATGCGCGACCGGGACCATCGCGCGAGACGCTGAAGCTGCCCGGCAATATCGATGCATGGTATCAGGCCCCGATCTACGCGCAGGTCTATGGCTATGTGAAGATGTGGTACGCGGACTATGGCGCGCAGGTCAAACGGGGAGATGTTCTCGCCGAGATCAACTCTCCTAAGATTGATGCGCAATTCGCGCAGGCAAAGGCATCGCTCGAGTCCCAGAAAGCGAAATACAATCTCGCGGTCGTTACGGCCCAGCGCTATCTCGCGCTGCGTAAGGCGCGCGCGGTTTCGGAGCAATCGATCTCCGTTCAGGAAGCCAACGAGAAATCTGAAGCCGCCCAGGTGCAGGCGGCGGAGCATAACGTCAATAATTTTCTTGCGCTGGAGCGCTTCAAGACAATCGTTGCGCCCTTCGATGGCGTCGTGACCCGTCGTAACATCAATGTCGGCGATTATATCAACAAGGAAGGCAATATCTCCGATATGAAGAGTTCCACAGAACTTTTCACGGTCGCCGACCTGCACAAAATGCGTTTGTTCGTCTCCGTGCCGGAAACCTTCGCCAACGTTCTGAAAGCGGGCCTTACGGCTGAAGTCGTCGTTCCGCAGTTTCCCGATCGTAAATTCAAGGCGAACTTTCTCACGTCGGCGAATGGTTTTGATCCGGTCACCCGCACAGCCATTACCGAATTCACGATCGATAATGACGATCGGGCGCTGTGGCCAGGCTCATACGGAGAAGTGACGCTGTCGGCGCCGCTGCCCGGCGATACGCTGATCATTCCGTCGAGCGCACTCGTTTTTCAGGAGGCGGGAACCGAAGTCGCGGTGCTCAATAGCGACGACACCGTGCATTTCAGAAAGATCCGTCTCGGACGTATCATGGATGGCTATATTGAGGTCAAGGAAGGCATAACGCGCGCAGATCGGATCGTGCAGACGCCCTCCGCCGCGCTTCTCGAAGGCGACAAGGTCCGGGTCGTGACGCCAGCGCGCGGATATGAAGATAAAACGGCGCTGCCCGCCGCGCCGCCCGAAGGGGAGAAAAAAGACGCGGCCAAACCTGACGCGAAAACAGAGACGCAATGAAACGTCGTCGCGCAAATTTCGAGAGGCGTCGCCGTACGACTTTGTCTGGCCGGGCGCTCGCGGGGCTCGCCGCCGTCTCTCTGGCGTTGAGCGGCTGTAACGCCGTTCCCCATGTCGATCTCGCGCCGGCCTATGAACCCGTCGATCTTGTCGTTCCGGATTCGTGGAAAGGCTCGGGTCCCTTCGTAAAAGCCACGCCGGCCGACGCCGAAATCCGGCTCGACTGGTGGAAGCTTTTTCACGATCCCGTTCTTAATCGCCTCGAGGAACAGGCGATGTCCGCCAACGCGGATCTGCAGGCGGCGGCCGAGCGCTTCATGCAGGCGCGGGATATGATGATGAAGGCGCAGTCGCGTCTTTTCCCGCGCGTGGGTCTCGGATTTGGGGCGTCTGATAACAAGCAGTCGGAGAATGCGCTGTTCCGGGCGCCGACCGCGCAGCTTTTCCCGGGAGGACCTAATCTTTATCCGGGCAACCCGATCTATGGTTCCGATGTGGATACGGGCAGTCTCGCGTCATGGGAGCCGGATTTCTGGTCGGCGATTCGCAACACGACCCGCATGCAAATTCATCGGGCGCAGGAAATGGCGGCCAATTTCTGGTTGGCGCGTCTGAGCCTGCAGGCGGAGGTCGCCACCAATTACTACATCCTGCGCGGGTACGACGCGCAGGAGTATGTCTACCGGATGTCGATCGACTATTACAAACAGTCGCTCGATATCGTGACAGCGCAGTTCGAAGGGAAGCTCGCTTCTGAGCTCGACGTCGCCCGTGTGAAGTATCTTCTGCATATGACGGAGGCGAAGGCCTTCAATATTCAGGGCGAACGCGAAGTCACCGAACATGCGATCGCCGCGCTTCTCAACGTTTCGCCATCGAGTTTTAAAATCGAACCGATGAAGGAGCTCAAATCGGCGAAATTCACCGTGCCGCAGAAGGTGCCGTCTTCGCTGCTGGAAAGGCGGCCGGATATCGCCGCCATGGAGCGCGAGATGGCGCAGGCCAATCGTTCGATCGGCGTCGCGCGCGCGGCTTTCTTTCCGAATGTCGTTTTCCGGCTCGGCGGCGGATTTGAGGACAACGCCTTCAATCTGTTTAAACTCGCCAACAGCTATTGGGCCTATGGCTCGATGGTCTCCCTGCCGATTTTCGAAGGCGGCATGCGGCGGGCCGAACTCCAGCAAACCTGGTCAGTCTATCGCGAGGTTGAGGATCGTTATCGCGCAACGGTTCTGAACGCCTTCCGCGAAGTCGAGAACGGCCTGAGTCTGACCAATCGGTTGACGTCCGCGCTGAAGAAGCAGGATCTTGCTGTGAATGCGGCCGTTGAGCAGCAGACGCTCACCATGGAGCTGTTTCGCGGTGGTCTGATCTCCAGTCTCGATCTCGTTTACGCGGCGATCAATACGCTTGATTCGCGGATCGAGGCGGTTCGTCTGAAAGCGCGGCTGCTTCAGGCGGCGGTTGGTCTCGTGCGCGCCCTCGGCGGCGGCTGGGAACGCGGGCGTTTGCCGAAGGATGACGAAATCCAGCCCTTTGACGTCTTTCGCTATCAGAAGCTTGAAAAGCCTGAGCATGCTGGCGGGATCGACGTGACCGTTGAGGATGTGCCGAAAAAAGACGACCTGCGC
>CAZJAY010000107.1:0-5442 GCA_964543915.1 uncultured Methylocystis sp.
ATACTGTATGGGTGTTTTCGCCAAATTCGTCGTCGTCATCGAAATCCTCGCTGAAGGGCTGCGCCGACGCGCATCAGCCGGAGAAACCCGGCGATCCCAACCCGTTGACCATTGCCGAAATCAAATCGCCGCGCAAGACGAGCCACGCCCGGCAGGCGCGTCCGCCATCCTGGTTCGCTTTTCTTGATCGGGCGGGGGAAATCGGGCACAAACCCCTAAAGGTCGGAATCGCCGACGGTTATGCATTTTTCCCGGAAGGATTTCATGTCGGAGACATTGCGGATCGGCATTGCGGGACTGGGCACCGTCGGGGCCGCCGTCGTGCGATTGCTGGAGCGTCAATCGGGTGCGCTGCGCGCCCGTACTGGCCGCCGCATTGTCGTTGCTGGCGTTTCCGCCCGGAACGTAGGTCAGGATCGCGGCGTCGACCTCTCGGGAGCAGAATTTTTTGCCGATCCGGTGAAGCTGGCGGCTTCGGAAACGATCGATCTTTTCGTTGAACTGATCGGAGGCTCGGAGGGTCCCGCGCGCGCGAGCGTCGAAACCGCGCTCGCGCACGGCAAGGCGGTGGTGACGGCGAACAAGGCGCTGCTCGCCGCGCATGGGCTGCATCTTGCTGCCCTCGCGGAGGAAAAACGTGTCGCCCTCGCTTTCGAGGCCTCGGTCGCGGGCGGCATCCCGATCGTCAAGACGCTGCGTGAAGGACTTGCCGGCAATTCGATCGAACGCGTCTACGGCGTGCTTAACGGCACCTGCAACTACATTCTGTCGCGCATGGAGCGCGAGCAGCTTTCCTTCGAAACATGCCTCGCCGAGGCGCAGAAACTCGGTTACGCCGAGGCGGATCCCACCTTTGACATTGGGGGGTTCGACACGGCGCATAAGCTCGCGATCCTGACCTCGCTCGCCTTTGGCACCCGGATCGACGCGCAGGCCATCGATATCGAGGGGATTGAGCGGGTGACGCTTGAGGACATCGCCGCCGCGGATGAACTTGGCTTTCGCATCAAGCTGCTCGGGGTCGCGCAGCGCACGCCGGACGGGATCGAACAACGCGTTCATCCGACGATGATCAGCAAGAATTCCTCCATCGCCCAGGTGATGGGCGTACTCAATGCGGTGACGGTGGACGCCGATGCGGTGCACGAACTCACGCTCGTTGGCCCGGGCGCCGGCGGCGACGCAACGGCGTCGGCGGTCGTCGCCGATATCGCCGATATCGCGAAGGGCGTGCGCTCTGCGCCGTTCGGCCTGCCGCTGGCGCAGCTTGCCGAACCGCGCCGCGCGCCGATGCGGCGCCATGAAGGCGGCTATTACATCCGTATGTCCGTGCGTGACGTAGCGGGCGCCTTTGCGCGCATCGCCTCGCGAATGGCGGAGCGGAAGATTTCTCTTGAGAGCATTATGCAACGCGGGCGGCGCGGTCGTCCGGGCGATTGCGTCGATGTGATCCTCATCACTCATGCGACCAGCGAACATCTCGTCCGTGAGGCGCTGGAGCAGATTTTCGACGACGGCACAATTGTGTCGCGCGCACAGGTCATTCGTATCGAGCGGGAATAATCCGCTGAAAGGGCGTTGATGCCGTCGCAGCCTGCCATCGACTCGCATTCGATCGGACGGTTTCTGATCATCGAACTTACCCGGGCGACCGAACGCGCCGCTGTGGCGGCGGCGCGTCTGCGCGGACATGGGGATGAGATGGCGGCGGATATGGCGGCAGTCTCGGCAATGCACGACCACCTCTCCGCGCTGCCGGCCCATGGCCGGGTCGTGATCGGCGAAGGGGATGGGGGCCATATTCGTTTCGGCGACATGCTCGGCGCCGCCGCCGCGCCGCGCGTCGATCTCGCGGTTGCGCCGCTTGAAGGCGCCACCCTGTGCGCGAAAGACATGGCCGGCGCGGTTTCCGTCGCCGCCGCCGCCGCCGAGGGCGCGCTGCTCAATGCGCCGGACGTCTATATGGACAAGATCGCCATCGGTCCGGGCTATCCGGACGGGCTCGTCGATCTTGATCGGCCGCCGGGCGACAATATCGCCGCGCTGGCGGCCGCGCGGGGTGTCTCGCCGGCCGACATCGCGGTGTGCATTCTCGATCGACCGCGTCACGCCGACCTCATTGCGAAATGCCGACGCGCTGGCGCGCGGGTGCGTCTGATCTCCGATGGCGACATCGCCGGCGTGATCGTCACCGCCGATCGGGAAACGACCGGGGTCGACATGTATCTGGGCCGGGGCGGCGCGCCTGAGGGGGTGCTGGCGGCGGCGGCGCTGGCCTGCGTCGGCGGACAGATGCAGGGCCGGCTGGCGCTGGATACGCCCGAACAACGGGCGCGCGCCGCGAGCCATGGCATTATCGATCCGGATCGCAAATACGCCTTGCGCGACATGGTGCGCGGGGATGTCGTCGTTTGCGTGACCGGCGTCACCGACGGGCCGCTCGCGGGCGGCGTCGTGTTCGGCAAGGGATACGTCGAGATGGAAACGATCGCCTACCGATCCGCGACAAGGACCGTCCGCCGCATCCGCGCCCGTCGGCCGATAGACGGCGGCTGACGGAAGAAATGACTCCCGCCGCGCATATCTCCGCCGCGATTGAAATTCTCGGCGATCTCGCCGAGCGCCGTCGGCCGGCGGCCGAGGCGCTGAAGGATTGGGGCCAGCGGCGTCGTTTCGCCGGCTCGAAGGATCGCGCCGCCATTGCCGGGCTCGTCTATGACGCGCTGCGGAAATCCGCGTCGGCCGCCTTCGTTATGGGCGCGGAAACGCCGCGCGCCGTCATGCTCGGCGCCTTGCGCGAGGCCCGCGGACTCGACGCCGCCGCCATCGCCGCATTGTGCTCGGGCGAGGGGCACGCGCCGGGGCCGCTTTCCGACGAAGAGCGCCTCCGGCTGGAAACGGCGACGCTCGACGGCGCGCCCGACCATGTGCGCGGGGACTATCCCGAATGGCTGGCGGATCGCTTCGCCGAGGCCTTTGGCGCGCGGGCGACGGAAGAGGGCCAGGCGCTGGCGACGCGGGCGCCGCTTGATCTTCGGGTCAATCTTCTCAAATGCGACCCCGCCCAGGCGCGCGCGAAGCTCGCGCATCTCGGACCAACGCCGACGCCGCTGTCGCCGCTCGGCCTGCGGATCGAAGCCGGACCGGGGCGCGGGCCGGCGCTCGCGGCGGAGACCGCTTACGTCAAGGGCCTCGTCGAGCCGCAGGACGAAGCCTCGCAGCTCGCAAGTCTGCTTTGTGCAGTCGAGCCGGGCGCGCAGGTGCTCGATCTCTGCGCCGGCGGCGGCGGCAAGGCGCTCGCGCTGGCGGCGCAGATGCATAATCGCGGGCAGGTTTACGCCTATGATTCAGACGGCCGTCGGCTGATGCCGATCCACGACCGACTGGAACGGGCGGGCGCGCGCAATATTCAGGTGCGTGCGCCGCGCGGCCAGGCGGATGTGCTCGCCGATCTCGCCGGACGCTGCGACCTCGTGCTGATCGACGCGCCCTGCACCGGGACGGGCGTCTGGCGGCGTCATCCCGACGCCAAATGGCGTCTCGCGCCGGGGGCGCTGGCCCAACGCATCGCCGAACAGTCCGCGTTGCTTGTCTCGGCAACGCGTTTCGTGAAGCCCGGCGGACGCATCGCCTATGTCACCTGCTCGCTGCTGATCGACGAAAACGAACGGCAGATCGCAGATTTTCTCGCGGCGCATCCGGACTTCGCCGCCATCCCGGCCGAGGCGGCGGCTGCGGCGGCCGGACTGCCTGAACTCGGACGCTTCGCCTCGCCACATGGCGCCGGGTTCCGATTTTCGCCGGCTCAGGGCGGCGCCGATGGCTTCTACGTCGCGCTGTTGCAAAAGAGCGGGCCGATCCCTTAAGGCAGGGCATGAGCACAGCGGCAGACCTTTTCCATCACGACATCGCCGACCGCCACGACAAGGTGCTGATCGTCGACTTCGGCTCCCAGGTGACGCAACTCATCGCGCGGCGGGTGCGCGAGGCCGGCGTCTATTGCGAGATTGCGCCGTTCCAGAGCGCCGACCGCGCCTTCGCCGACATACGCCCGAAGGCGGTCATTCTTTCAGGCGGCCCGTGTTCCGTCATTGACGCGGACTCGCCACGCGCGCCACAGGCGATTTTCGACTCGGGCGTGCCCGTGCTCGGCATTTGCTACGGCGAGCAGACGATGGCGACGCAGCTGGGCGGCCGGGTCGAGGCGGGACATCATCGCGAATTCGGCCGCGCCGAGCTGACCGCGCTCGAACCGAGCGCGCTTTTCGACGGCGTCTGGCAAACGGGCGGCAGCTATCCGGTCTGGATGAGCCATGGCGACCGGGTGACGAAGCTGCCGGACGGATTTCGCGTCATCGCGGCGTCGGAAAACGCGCCTATGGCCGCTATCGCCGACGAGGCGCGCCGCTATTACGGCGTGCAGTTCCATCTCGAAGTCGTTCATACGCCGGATGGCGCGAAGCTCCTGTCCAATTTCGTCCATCGCGTCGCGGGGCTGAAATCGGACTGGACCATGTCCGCCTTCCGCCAGGAGGCTGTCGCCGCGATCCGCAAGCAGGTCGGCGACGGGCGGGTGCTGTGCGGCCTTTCGGGCGGCGTCGACAGCGCGGTGGCGGCGGTGCTGATCCATGAGGCGATCGGCGACCGGCTGACCTGCGTTTTCGTTGATCACGGTCTGTTGCGCATGGGCGAGGCCGAAGAGGTCGTGCGCCTGTTTCGCGACCACTACAACACCCCGCTGCGCCATGTGGAGGCGGCCGACGTCTTTCTCGCCGCGCTCGACGGCGTTGACGACCCGGAAGTCAAACGCAAGACCATTGGCCGCCTCTTCGTCGAGACCTTCGAGACGGAGGCGCGAAAGATTGCGGAAGACGGAGGCGGCGCGCCGCAGTTTCTCGCGCAGGGGACGCTCTATCCCGATGTGATCGAGAGCGTCTCCTTCACCGGCGGCCCATCGGTGACGATCAAATCGCATCATAATGTCGGCGGTTTGCCCGAACGCATGAATATGGCGTTGGTCGAACCGCTGCGCGAACTCTTCAAGGACGAAGTGCGCGCGCTGGGCCGCGAACTTGGCCTGCCGGAGGCTTTTGTCGGACGCCACCCCTTTCCGGGGCCGGGCCTCGCCATTCGCTGCCCCGGCCTCATCACGCGCGAGAAGCTCGACATTCTGCGTCGTGCGGATGCGGTCTATCTGGACGAAATCCGCAAGGCGGGGCTTTACGACGAGATCTGGCAGGCCTTCGCGGTGCTGCTGCCGGTGCGCAGCGTCGGAGTCATGGGCGACGGGCGCACCTATGATTACGTCCTCGCCCTGCGCGCAGTGACGAGCAGCGACGGTATGACAGCCGATTTCTTCCCCTTCGACATGGGCTTCCTCGGCCGCGCCGCGACGCGCATCATCAACGAGGTGAAGGGCGTCAATCGCGTGGTTTACGATGT
>CAZJAY010000108.1:0-5441 GCA_964543915.1 uncultured Methylocystis sp.
CTATATGCCCCCCGAGGCGCATCGCATGATCGAGATGAGGCGAAAGCCCCGAAAAAATGAGCCGGAAACTTTCCTTCTCGGCGAGATGTCGCAGCTTGAACAGGGTGACGACCGCCGATGAGTCAATGCCCAGAACATGTCTGAATTCCAGAATGAGACAGCGACAGGCGAGATCGCCCTTATTGATAGATGTTTTGATATGGGAAAGCAGATGATGCGCCGTCCCGAAAAAAATAAAGCCATTCAGCCAGAGGATCTGAATACCGCCGCCCAATCGCACGAGCGTGTCTGCATCATAAATCGGTCGATCAACCCGACTGGCGAAATTACTGCGATCCATCTCGTGTTTGACGAGCCGGATGCGGCTCGTATTGATCGCAAAAGTTATACAGGCGGCAATTACGCCGACGCCAACGCCAGCGACGAAATCGAACCGGACGATGGTGAGAAAAATAGTCAGTAGCTGGAAATAATCTGCACGCTGCATCGTGCGCCAGCCGCGGATCACCCATTCGTAAAGCATGGCGCCGCCCAGTTCGAGCAACAGCGCGGCCAGCAACGGCAGGGGGGCGAAACCGAGAGCCTCAGGACCCAGCGTCAGGGGCAACAGGCAAATAAGCCCGACGAGGACACCCGCGCCCCGCCCACGCGCGCCAATACGATGGCTGAACAGCGTACGGCTGACGGAGAGCGTGCCAACGCCACCGCCGGTCAGGCCGGCGAGCAGATTAGCGATTCCATTCAGCTTGAGTTCGTCATCGAGATCGACGTCCGTCCGGGTCTCGACTTCTATCGCCATGATGCTCAGCAACAGCGTCGCGATAATAACCGTGACCAGCGCCACATATTGCGCCGCCATTGCGGGCAATTGCCAGATGTCGATATGGCGCGCATGATCGATCAACCACGGAACGGGAATCGAGACAGCAGTTGGCGGGACCTGCAACAGCCATCCGCTTTCGCGCGCCGTCACGGGCGCAATCCCTGCAAGCCTGAGGGCGATAATGATCGCAGCCGCCGCGCCGATGAGCACGACCGGAAACGCCATTGGCCTGCGAAACCTGTGAGAAAAATTCAAAAGCGCGGCGATGAGGACCGCAACGCAAATCTGCGCAACCGATTTACCGCTCGCGACATCCGCGATCAGGGAGAAGGACAGAGGCTCCCGGGCAAGCACGCGGATGGCGCCTGTAACGAGAAACCAGCCGGAAGCCGCCATGAAGCCGCCGATTACCGGATAGGGCATGAACCGGATCCAGCGTCCGAGTTTCATCGCGCCGAAGAAATAGGAAGAGGCGCCGACGATCAGCGTTCCGACGATCAGCGCGGCGAGGATCGTCGGCGCGATGGCTTCCGGGCGGCCATCTCGCGTCAAATTCTCGAGGATCAACGCCGCGACCGAGGCCATCACGGCGACGGCTTTCGAGTCCGGGCCGGCGATCGAAAAGTTAAGGCCGCTACCCAGCGCAAACACGATCGCCGTCACGCCGGCGCCAATCAGTCCAAAACCGGCGCCGAGCGGGATGTAGGGCGCAAGCGGACCGGAAAAGACCAGAACGGAATAGCCCAGCACAGTCGCGACAATCATCAGCGGGGTGATCAAGCCCGAAACCAGATCTTTCGCTTCCATTCAGTTTTATCTCGCCGGCTTTGCGATCCGGGCGAGCATCGGGAGCCCGCCTCGCGCCTGGATGCGGATCTCGACCTTTTCCGAACGCCCTCGATTCATCAGAAAAACGGCGAGAAAAACCCCTCGCCCGCGTCTGGCTGCCCTGGTCGGCCACGCACGCCGCGACGCCCGCCACGCTCCACGGCGGCCGCCTCTCCGCCGCCAGGCGGCGCGCCCGAGATCGAGATCGTCGCTCCCTCCGCAGCCACCATGTCGTAAAGCCTTCTGGCGTGGGCGGGCGAAAGGCGCACGCATCCATGGGAGGCCGGCCGCCCGAGCGACCGCGTCTCATAGCTGCCATGGATCGCGTAGCCGCCGTAGAAAAAAATCGACCACGGCATCGGCGCGTTATCGTATTTCTTCGAATAGTGCATGCGCTCCATTCCCGTTGGCGCAAATTCGCCGGCGGGGCTCTCGTAGCCGGATCTCGCGGTCGAGACGGGCCACGAAAATGAGCCCCCGGCGGAGTCGACATGCATGCGCTGACTTGAAAGATCAATGTGGATGCGGACCGTCGCCGACGAGGTCGTCGCCGCACAGACCGCGAACAGGAGTCCGCAGAAAAGACTTTTCGCGCGCAACATGTTCTTCTCCCGGACGACCGCTTCAGAAAATATTCTACAATCAGCCCCAATTGCAATGGGCGCCGGATCCACGCGGCGATTGCCCGCGCCGGCCCCCGGAAGGTCGCGGGACATGACAAAAGCGCGAAGCGGCAGCCTCGCGGAAATTGCAAACAAACCGGCGCGGCGATATGTTCGGACGTCTTGAGCCCGCCATTCGCGCTTCGTGAGAGTCAAAAATGAACTACGAGGAATTCCGTCGTCTTTACGAGGTAAAAGCGCAGGACTACGAAAATGTCAGGACGCTCGGGAGCCGCATCGCGCACAACATTGATGGTTTCATCGACAAACTATACGTCTACATGCGGCAAACGCTCGGCAATGAGTTTGATGTTCATTTTCCCGACAATGCGGCGTTGGCGCGGGCGCAAGGCTTTTCGCGGCGCGCATGGCTGGAGTTTCTCGAAGCGAAATGGGACGACGCATACGTCAAAAGCCGGATCCGCATCGGCGAAGTCCACGCCCAATTGCAGATCCAGCCGCGTCACTATCTCGCGACCATGAACAAGTCGCTGCGTCTGTGGAGTGATTTTTCATACGAAGTTTTTGATGAAAAGACAGCTATCGACCCGATGATCGAGTCGCTCTGGCGGGTCGGACAGATGGAAGGCGCACTTGTCGTCGACGTTTACGCGCAGCGGACCGGCGAGATCATCTCACAACAAAGTCGCGCGCTGACCGATATGAGCACGCCGATCACGGCGATCTGGGACGGCATCCTGATGTTACCGGTTGTCGGTTTCGTCGATAGCCGACGCGCCCAGGACATTATGCAGCGCATGCTTGAACAGATTGCGGAGAAACGCGCCATCGTCTTCATCCTCGATATTTCCGGGGTCGCCGTCGTTGACACCGCAGTCGCCAATCATCTTATTCGCATGACCAAGGCGGCCCGTCTGATGGGCAGCTACACAATCGTCTCCGGTCTGTCGCCTTCCGTCGCCCAGACGATTGTCGAACTTGGCATAGAGGTCGGCGATATGAAGACGACCGGCAATTTGCAGGACGCGCTGAAAATCGCCTTCGATCGGGCTGGCGTGGAGCAGTCCATTGCGGCCAGGTGAAACACGGGTGATCCTTCAGCGCGTGGCGGGCGTCGTCATTATACCGGCGCCAGATCCGATTACGGATGCATTCATGGTCGATCTCCGCGCGACGATTCTGGATTATATGAAATAAAATAAAATCTCCGGCGTTATCATTGATCTTTCCGGCGTCGAACTTCTGGACGGACACGATTTCGAAAACCTGCGGCAGGTCAGAAACGGCGTTGAACTCATGGGTGCGCCGGTCATTCTTGCCGGCATCCGACCCGGCGTTGCAGCCGGGCTTGCGGCGCTGAACGCGGATGACCGCTGGGTCTGGCCCTCGCGCTCGGTCGAAGCGGCGATGGGGATGCTCCGTTGAACGAACACTGGCAGCGGCTCCGGATTACATCGCAAAACGACGTCGCGCTCGCAATCGTTGCGGTTCGTGAACTCGCGGCCCGAAACGCCATGCCGAGAAGCGAATCCGCCGCGCTCGTGACCGCTGTCAGCGAACTGGTCACCAACGTCGTCAAATATGCCGGCGCCGGTCTCGTCAGCTTACGCCCGACCCGGCAGATCCAACGTCCAGGCATCGAGGTGATCGTCGAAGACCAGGGTCCTGGCATTCCGGACGTCGACGCCGCAATGAAGGATCACGTCTCTACCGGCGGCACACTCGGGCTGGGCCTGCCCGGCGCGAAGCGGCTGGTGGACGAATTTGAGCTGGTCAGTCGTCCCGGTCACGGGACCCGCGTCCGCATCGTGAAATGGCGCTGACGCCGGCGCTCGACTGGGCGGTGCATGTCCGTCCCTATCCGGGCGCGCCGCGCGGGGGCGACTGGGGGACTGTGCTTCCGACACAGGACGGCGCGCTGGCCATTCTGGTCGATGCGGCTGGCCATGGACTTGCCGCCTATGCTGTCGCGCAAAAAGCTCGCACGGCGATTTATGAGAATAAAGACTCACACCCCGATGCGCTGCTGCTTGCAATCGACCATGCCCTGAAAAAAACCGACGGCGCAGCGGTCGCGCTCGCACTTTTGGTCGAGTCCTCCCTGTATTTTGTCGGCGTCGGCAACATACAGGCAAGCGTTGGCGGTCAGCCGCTGCTTTCGCGGACCGGTATTGTCGGGCTTCGTATGCGACAGCCCCGAATTATCGAGAGACGTCTCGAAACGGGCGCGTGGCTCCTCATGCATACCGATGGCGTTGCGCCGCCCACGTCGACTCCGGCCGGTTCTGCAAAAACTGTGGCGACCGCACTGGTAGAAACATTCGGCTCCGCGCATGACGATGCAACCGTTCTTCTTCTGCGGCGGCGGGAAGCGGTCGAATGACTGAAATCGGCGCGCTACGGATTGCAACCGATGACGGCATCCCATTTGCCCGCGAAAAACTGCGCGCCTGTCTGGTTGCCGCTGATCTCAATCGTATTTTCATCGGCCAGGTCATCGCACGAATTTCCCAGGAGCTT
Source organism: uncultured Methylocystis sp. (assembly GCA_964543915.1). Classification (GTDB taxonomy): domain Bacteria; phylum Pseudomonadota; class Alphaproteobacteria; order Rhizobiales; family Beijerinckiaceae; genus Methylocystis. Next base: position 4,795 of record CAZJAY010000108.1, read on the forward strand.
AGAGGCAGGACGCCGGCAATGATCGCAGTGTCCATCGATCGCGATCGAAAGGCGATCGTGATTCAATCCGACGTAAGCCCGGTAAGCGAATATCGTCTGTCGCTACGAAACGAACCTGACGTACGCGCTATCGTCATCATGCGGAATGTGATTGCGTTCCTGACTCGCGATGAATTGATGCATGATCTTGAACGACAGGTCGATGCGCGAACAGCCGAGCTTAAAATCTAGCGCGAGCGATCGGAGAGTTTGCTGCGCAATATGCTGCCCAACTCCGTTGCGACACGCATCAAGGACGGCGAAACAATCGCAGATCTCCATCAGGCGTCCGTTGTCTTTATCGATATCGCCGGCTTTACAGCCTATGCGCGCGACCGGAACGCAGACGAAGTCGTTTCCGTACTCGATCGGATTTTTCGGGTTTTCGACGAGGTCACGCGACGTCATGGCCTTGAGAAAATCAAAACCATCGGTGATGGCTATCTCGCCGCTGCAGGCCTGCCAAATCCGCAAATCGATCATGTCGATCGCGCGGTGCTGATGGCGCTGAATAACGACGCGTCCCTCCCGACGCTCACAGCCTCGCTCGTCAAAAATTTTGACGTTCGACTCGGCGTGCACTGTGGTCCCGTTCTCGCCGGCGTTAT
>CAZJAY010000109.1:0-5416 GCA_964543915.1 uncultured Methylocystis sp.
GTCGCGTGCGCAGCTTCAGGGCACGACCCAGAACGACATCATCACGGAATATCTTTCGCGCGGTTCCTATGTTTTTCCCCCGACGCAGTCGCTGCGGCTGACGCAGGATCTCATTCTCTTTACGACAAAGGAATGCCCGAAATTCAATCCGATGAACGTCTGCTCCTATCATCTCCAGGAAGCGGGGGCGACGCCGGAGCAGGAGCTGGCCTATGCGCTGGCCACCGCCGTCGCCATTCTCGACGGCGTGAAGGCGGCCGGCATGTCGGAAGCGGATTTCGCGCAGGTCGTTGGTCGTATTTCGTTCTTTGTGAACGCCGGCATGCGGTTCAACACCGAATTGTGCAAGATGCGCGCCTTCACGGAACTCTGGGATGAGATCACCCGTGATCGTTATGGCGTGAAGGACGAAAAGCTGCGTCGTTTCCGCTACGGCGTGCAGGTCAATTCGCTCGGCCTGACCGAGCCGCAGCCCGAAAACAACGTCTATCGCATCCTGATCGAGATGCTGGCCGTGGTGCTTTCGAAAAACGCCCGCGCCCGCGCCGTGCAGTTGCCGGCGTGGAATGAGGCGTTGGGGTTGCCGCGTCCCTTCGATCAGCAATGGTCGCTGCGCATCCAGCAGATCATGGCCTATGAGACCGATCTGCTCGAATATGGCGATATTTTCGACGGCAATCCGGAAATCGCCCGCAAGGTTGAGGCGCTTAAAGACCTGGCGCGCGCCGAACTCAAGAAAATCGACGAACTCGGCGGGGCCGCGGCCGCCGTCGAGACCGGCTATATGAAATCGAAGCTCGTCGAGTCGAATACGGCCCGCCTCGAAGCGATTGAGGCCGGCGAACAGATCGTCGTTGGCGTGAATAAATTCACCAGCACCGAGCCCTCGCCGCTGGCGTCCGGCAATGACGCGATCATGGTCGTGCCGGCGCATGTCGAAGCGGACCAGATCGCCCGACTCGTGGCGTGGCGCGAGAAACGCGACGGCAAGGCGGCGCAGGCGGCGATCGACGACTTGGTGCGTGCGGCGAAGGAAGGCCGCAATATGGTCGAGCCCTCAATCGTCGCCGCCAAGGCTGGCGTGACGACCGGCGAATGGGGACAGGCGCTGCGCGGGGTCTTTGGCGAATATCGCGCGCCGACCGGCGTGTCGTCGACCGCCCGTCAGGTTGGCGGTCAGCTCGACGCTGTGCGCGGCGAGGTGGAGCGCGTCTCGCAGAAACTTGGCCAGCGCGCGAAATTCCTCGTCGGAAAGCCGGGACTCGACGGTCATTCCAACGGCGCCGAACAGATCGCCGTGCGCGCGCGTGACGCCGGTTTCGAGGTGATCTACGCCGGCATTCGATCGACGCCCGCGGAACTGGTCGAAGCCGCGAAAAAGGAGGGCGTGCACTGCATCGGCCTCTCGATCCTTTCCGGATCGCATGTGACGCTCGCCCACGAGGTCATAAAACTCATGAAGGCGGAGGGCGTTGCGGCGCCGCTCGTCGTTGGCGGAATCATTCCTCCGGAAGATGAAAAGCTGCTGCTCGAATCCGGCGTCGCGGCCGTCTACACGCCGAAAAACTACGATCTCAACAAGATCATGACCGATCTCGCCGGGATTATCGAGAAAAGCGTGGCCTAGCCGGTTGCGGGACGAATGATGCTGCGTCTCATTTATTTCAGCACGGCGCGGCTTGGTCTCGACCACGGAGACCTCGAAGCGCTTCTCGCTGCGGCGGCGGCGCATAACCGCGCGGCGGGCATTACCGGCGTGTTGCTCTTCAACGGCCTGAATTTTCTCCAGGTGCTGGAAGGTCCGGCGGCGGCCGTGGAGGCGCGGTTTGAGCGCAGCGTCGGCGATCCCCGTCATGGCGGCGTCGCCTTGCTGAAGCGGGAGGCGATCGAGACGCCGTCCTATCCGCTATGGGGTATGAAACTTAAGGAAATCGAGACGTCGGCCGGTTCCGGCGACGTCCTTGGTCGGGCCGGAGAAATTGCCGATGCGATGATCGAGGCGTCGCGCGGAGATCTCAAGACGATGATCGCGGCGTTTCTTTCATTGAATTGAGCGGGAAAGACGTCCATGCGGCGTGGGATTGGGAAAAACGATGACCGGAACAGCCGATGGGAAGCCCGCGTTCCTTAGCCGCGAGAACACGATCGCCGGGCCAGGCTTCAATCGCTGGCTGGTTCCGCCGGCGGCGCTGGCGATCCATCTCTGCATCGGCATGGCCTACGGTTTCTCGGTTTTCTGGCTCCCGCTATCACGCGCGATCGGTGGCGCGCAGCCGAAGGAATGTCCGGCCACCTACGGATTTTTTGCGACGCTCATCGCCAGCGATTGCGACTGGAAGATCAGCCAGCTTGGCTGGACCTTCACGCTTTTCTTTGTCCTGCTCGGCTCGTCGGCGGCAATCTTCGGGCATTGGCTCGAAACCGCCGGTCCACGCCGGGCCGGGCTTGCGGCAGCCTTCTGCTGGTGCGGCGGCCTGCTGGTGTCGGCGCTCGGCGTCTACCTCCACCAGATTTGGCTGCTGTGGCTGGGTTCCGGCGTCATTGGCGGCGTTGGACTTGGACTGGGCTATATTTCGCCCGTTTCCACTTTAATCAAATGGTTTCCGGACCGCCGCGGGCTCGCGACGGGACTTGCGATTATGGGTTTCGGCGGCGGGGCGATGATCGGCGCGCCGCTCGCGGACCGGCTCATGGGATTTTTCGCAACGCCCAAAGCGCCCGGCGTCTGGCAGACCTTTGTGGCGCTGGCGGGAATCTATTTCGTCTTCATGGTCGCGGGCGCGCTGGGCTATCGCGTCCCGCCCGACGGTTGGGCCCCGGCCGGCTGGACGCCGCCGGCCGCGGCTCCCGGCTCCATGGTGACAAGCCGCCACGTGCATCTCGACGTCGCATGGCGGACGCCGCAATTCTGGTTGTTGTGGGGTGTTCTCTGCCTCAACGTCTCGGCCGGCATCGGCGTGCTCGGGATGGCGTCGCCCATGTTGCAGGAAGTGTTCGGCGGCCGTCTGATCGGCGTCGACATGGGGCTTGATGCGCTTGATCCTGCGCAGAAAAAGCAGATTGCCGCGATCGCCGCCGGCTTCACCGGATTGCTGAGCCTTTGCAATATTGGCGGCAGACTGGGCTGGGCGTCATTTTCCGACCGGCTCGGGCGCAAGGCCACCTATGCGATCTTTTTTGTGCTCGGTTTTCTTCTTTATGCCGCCGCGCCATTTGCGGCGCGCAGCGACGAGGTTTTTCTTTTCGTCGCCATCTTCGCGGTCATCATCACCATGTATGGCGGCGGCTTCTCGACCATTCCCGCCTATCTGGCGGACGTCTTCGGCACGCATATGGTGGGCGCTATTCACGGGCGATTGCTCACGGCCTGGTCCACGGCCGGCGTGCTGGGCCCCGTGCTGGTGAATTACATTCGCGAATATCAGCTTGCCGCCGGCGTCCCGCGCGAGGCGGCCTACAATCAGACCATGTATGTCCTCGCGGGCCTGCTCCTCGCCGGTCTCGCCTGCAATCTTCTTGTGCGTCCCGTGGCCGAAAAATATTACATGCGCGAGGCGGAGGGAGCCGCTGAAGAGGAAACGACGACTGCGAAGGTCGTCGAAGCGGACGACGAAACGCATGCCGATTTTGAGGATTTCTCCGAGGAGCCGGCGTCTTCTCCCTCTCCGGGTTTGCCCGCAAGCGTCGTTGCGGCCGGCGCCAGCGCTCCGGTTTTGCTCATCCTGAGCTGGGCGGCGGTCGGCGTCCCGCTGGCATGGGGCGTTTCAATCACGCTGCTCAAGGCTTTTGCCCTCTTTCGATAGCAGCCTTTGCGCTCCATTAACCAAAATCGTCGAAAGTTCGGTTTGCGTCCGGCGCGCGGGCGGTCCGGAGACGGGGAGAAAAAATGGCGGCTGGCTGCACCAATGGACTCGACACCGGATTCGTCGATCTCGGTTATATGAAGGTCGCTGCGCTCGGCGTCGTGCAGGGGATCACCGAGCTTCTGCCGATCTCCTCGACCGCGCATATGCGCATCGTGCCCGCCCTGCTCGGCTGGAAGGATCCCGGCTCGGCTTTTTCAGCCGCCATGCAGCTTGCGGCGCTCGCCGCCGTGATCAGTTATTTCTGGGGCGATATCCGGTCGCTTGCGGTCGGATCGCTTTCGGCGTTGCGGCGCCGCGATTTCTCGGACTGGAGCTTCCGTTTCGTCATCTGGGTCGGACTCGCCACGATACCGATCGGCCTCGCGGGCCTGCTGCTTTCGCATACGCTCAACGCCTGCGGCTCTCCTTTGCGGACGCTGCCGGTCATTGGCGTTTCCTGCATCGTGATGGCCGCGCTGCTCGCGATCGCGGAACTCTATTGCAACCATTCGCGCACGCTCGATCACGTCAATCTCAAGGATGCGATGATCGTCGGATTCGCGCAAATCGGCGCGCTGATCCCTGGCGTTTCGCGTTCGGGATCGACGCTCACGGCGGCGTTGTTTCTCGATCTGAAGCGTGAAGAAGCCGCCCGATTTTCCTTTCTGCTCGGTCTGCCGGCGATCGCGCTCGCCGGACTGAAAGAGCTTTGGGAGCTGCACAAGGCGCAACTCGACGCGCATGGCTGGTCCGTGCTGACGGTCGGACTTATCGTTGCGTCGCTTTCCGCCTTCGTTGCGATCTGGGGTCTGCTGCGGATACTGGAGCGTTTCTCCGCCTGGCCCTTTGTCGCCTATCGCGCGTTTATCGGCGTGGTTCTTCTCGTTGGTTTCTACGCCGGCGTCCTGGTCTGACAAGCAGACAGCCTAAAGGGCCGGAACCTCGCAAAATGTGGGGGCTTCTGTTTGCGCCGATTTTTTGAAGGCCGTAAAGGCGCTGTCCCGCTACCGGACGGATGCGCGTAATCGCTCACGAGCGATCGTTCGCAGATCGTCGATCGGCGCCAATAGACGTTTGTTCTTTTCGTAATGCCAGAAGGTCCAGCCGTTGCAGGCTGGCAGACCCTGGGCCAGCGCGCCGGTCTTGTGGATTGAACCGACAAATCCGGAAAGCGATAATGCGCCATCGGCGCGAACAATCGCGCAATGACGTTTCCGTACATCGTAAAGCTGGGCGCCGGCCTCGATAAGGCCGGCTTCGACGAGCGCGCCGAAGGCGACGCGCGGTTCGCTTCGTTTCGATGGCGGCGTCGAAACGGCTTCAGCCGGCAAGGGCTCGATTGCGGCGATACGCGCCGCCGCCGCTTCGGCATAGGATTCTTCGCGTTCGAGCCCGATAAAATCACGGTTCAGTCGACGGGCGACGGCTCCCGTTGTGCCAGCGCCGAAAAACGGATCGAGCACAAGATCGCCTGGTCGCGTCGCGGAGAGCAGAACGCGCGAAAGCAAGGCTTCAGGTTTTTGGGTCGGATGGGTCTTGCGTCCCTGTGAATCCTTAAGACGATCGGCCCC
>CAZJAY010000110.1:0-5377 GCA_964543915.1 uncultured Methylocystis sp.
TCGGCTCGATCAGGCCCATGATCATGCCAATGGTCGTCGTTTTACCGGCGCCATTGCCGCCGAGCAGGCCCGTCACCGAGCCGGGCGGCAGGCTGAAATCGAGCGGGCCAACGACCGTCCGGTCGCCGTAGCGTTTCGACAATCCGCTTATGGCGAGCGCCGGCGTGGACGACATGGGATGAAGCGACATGCGTGGTTTGTAGGACCTGCCAATGGTCGGCGGCAAGATCGCGGGTCCAACGACAAAACGGATGCGCCCGCTTTCACTTCTGGCAGCGCGGGCAATGGAAGGTTGAGCGGCCGGACTGCACGATTTTTTCGATGCGGCCGTTGCAGCCGGAGGTCGGGCAGGCGACGCCCGCGCGGTCATAGACCCGGAAATTATGCTGGAAATAGCCTGGCGCACCATCCGTCTGCCGATGGTCGCGCAGCGAGGACCCTCCCGCAGCGAGCGCCTCTTCGAGGACTGCGCGAATGGCTCCCGGCAGGCGGCGGAGGGCCGCGCCCGGACGGCCGCCGGCGCCGACGAGCGATCCGTCGGCGCGGCGCGGCGATAAGCCGGCCCGGTGCAACGCCTCGCAGACGTAGATATTGCCGAGGCCGGCGATAATCCGCTGATCCAGAAGAACCGCCTTGATCGGCGCCTTGCGTCCGGAGAACGCGCGCGCGAGCGTTGGTGCGTCGAGCCCTGCCTCAAGCGGCTCCATCCCGAGGTCGCGAAACAGCGCATGGCGCGCAAGCCCCGCCTGCGGGGCCAGCAGCATGAAGCCGAAACGTCGGGGATCATTGTAGGTGACGCGCGCGCCGCTCTCCATGTGAAAGACAACATGATCGTGGGCTGCGCGGCGGTCGCGGGGATGGTGAAAGACGCCGGGCGTCGCGTCATCGACCCGAAAGGAGCCGCTCATCCCGAGATGCATGATCAGCGCCTCGTCGCCTTCGAGATCGGCGACAAGATATTTGGCCCGTCGCCGCAGCGCCAGAACGCGCCGGTTTTCGAGGCGCGCGGCGAAATCCGCCGGAAACGGAAAACGCAGATCGGGCCGCCTCTGTTCGAGCCGGCGGATTTTCGCTCCCGACATTACGGGCGCAAGGCCCAGTCGCACGGTCTCGACCTCGGGCAGTTCGGGCATCGGCGCATTCGCCTTCGTCAAAAGGATCGTCGACGGCTTAAGAAGAGCCATCCGGTGGTTATGGCGGACCATAGCCACGGGGGCCGCAAGAGGGTATACCCACGGCATTCTTCTCGTCACGCGAGCGATCCATGACCGAATTCCCGTCCGACCGCGATTCCTCGACCCATTTTGGCTATTCCGAGGTTCCCCTGGCGGAGAACCAGACTCTCGTCGACGATGTTTTTCAATAGGTCGCGCGACGCTATGACGTGATGTACGACCTGATGTCGGGGGGGCTCCACCGTCTCTGGAAAGATATTTTCGTCGGCAAGGTGAATGCGCGCGGCCGACGCGGCGACCGCCACCTCGACGTGGCGGGCGGCACCGGCGATGTGGCGTTCCGTATCGCCGACAAATCGTCGTCGGATGCCGAAATCACCGTGCTCGACATCAATGGCGATATGCTTGAGGTCGGCCGTGATCGCGCCCGCGCGCGCGGCCTCGCCGGTAAGGTCGATTTCGTTCAGGCCAACGCCGAGTCGCTTCCCTTTCCGGACGCGCATTTTGACTCCTACACAATCGCCTTCGGCATTCGAAACGTGCCGCGTATCGATGTCGCATTGCGCGAGGCCCATCGGGTGCTCCGGCCGGGAGGTCGTTTCCTGTGCCTTGAGTTTTCACACGTCAATGTGCCGGGGCTCGACAAGGTCTACGAGTTCTATTCGTTCAATGTGATCCCGGCGGTCGGCAAGATCGTCGCCGGCGACGGCGAGCCCTACCGTTATCTCGTCGAGTCGATCCGGCGCTTCCCCGACGCCGAGGCGTTCGAGCGGATGATTCGGGACGCCGGCTTCCGTCGGACGGGTTTCGAACGACTGACCGGCGGCATCGTCGCCATCCATTCCGGCTGGAAATTCCAGTAAAGAACGGCGGCGCGGTCCGTGTTTCTGGCGATCGGAAATTCTTTTCGACTGGCGCGTGCCGGGTTAATCCTCGCGCGCGAGGGCGTATTTCGCGATGGCGATCCGGAGTTTGCGCCGACGTCGGCGGCGCCCTTGCTTCGGCTCGCGAAGCTTTTGGCGCGGCCCGTCAGCGTTGGGGGCGGGGCTGCGCTCGTGCGGGCGCTCACCCTCATCGGCCCCTCCTACGTCAAGCTCGGCCAGGTCCTCGCGACGCGGCCCGATGTGGTCGGCGGCGAAATCGCCGATGCGCTGAGCGCGCTCCAGGATCGGATGGCGCCTTTCGGCCGCGATCGCGCGATCGCGATTATCGAGAAGGCCTGTCGCCGGAAGATTGACGATATCTTCGTCTCGTTTGGCGAGCCGGTCGCCGCCGCTTCGGTCGCGCAGGTTCATCGCGCCCGCGCGCTCTACGGGGACGAAGTGCGCGACGTCGCAGTCAAGGTTCTGCGACCTGGCGTCGAAGGCCATTTCGCGCGAGATCTGCGCGACATGTATCTCGTGGCGCGGCTCGCCGAACGATATTCGGCGGAGGCGCGACGGCTTCGTTTGATCGAAGTTGTTGATACGCTCGCCCGAACGGTGAAGCTCGAAACCGATTTCCGTCTTGAGGCGGCCGCCGCCAGCGAATTTGGCGAAAATATCGCCAATGATCCGGAGATGCGTGCGCCTTCCGTTGACTGGGACCGCACATCGCGCGACGTTTTGACCCTCGAATGGATTGATGGCGCGCCGCTGTCCGATCCGGCGCGCGTCGCCGCCGAGGGGCATGATCTCAAGCGCGTCGGACGGACAGTGCTTCAGTCTTTCCTGCGTCATGCGATGCGCGACGGCTTTTTCCACGCCGACATGCACCAGGGCAATCTGTTTATCGATCGCGAGGGGCGGCTGATCGCTATCGATTTCGGCATTATGGGGCGCCTGGGCGCGAAAGAGCGGCGCTTTCTCGCGGAAATTCTCTACGGACTGATCACGCGCAACTACCGGCGCGTCGCCGAGGTGCATTTCGAGGCGGGCTATGTGCCGGCGAGCCATTCGCTGGAGGAGTTTTCACAGGCGTTGCGCGCCATCGGCGAGCCGCTGCATACGGCGAGCGCAACGGATATTTCCATGGCGCGGGTGCTGACGCTGCTTTTTGAAGTGACGGCGCTTTTCGACATGCGCACCCGCACCGAACTGGTGCTCCTGCAAAAAACGATGGTTGTCGCGGAAGGCGTCGCGCGCGCATACGATCCAAAGATCGATATCTGGAAGACCTGCGATCCGGTTGTGCGTTCATGCATCGAGGAAAATCTTGGTCCGAAAGCGAAAAACGAAGATGCCTGCCGTAGCGTCGCCGAGTTGGCGCGACTGGCGTCTCGCCTGCCGGAAACGCTCGCTGCGGCGGAAAACGCCATCGCCAGCGTCTCGCAAATGGCCGAGAGCGGCGTTAATCTTTCCCCGCGCGCGCTTGCCGGCATGGCTGAAACGCGCCGCCGCTCGGACAATCGTCTGTTGATCGGGGTTGGCGTCCTGCTGTTGCTTGGCGCCTGGCTCTTCCATTAAACTCCGGCGCGCCGGTCAGGCGTTGCGCGTCATGCCAAGAAATTCTTCGCGCGTGCGCGGATCGTCCCGGATCACGCCAAGAAGCTTGCTGGTCGTGAGCAGCGTCCCGGGCGTTTTCACGCCGCGTAATGTCATGCAGTTATGCTGCGCCTCGATGACGACGCCGACGCCCTGGGGTTAGAGGATATCCTGTATGGCTTCCGCGACTTCGGCTGTGAGCTTTTCCTGGATTTGAAGACGTCGTGCGAAGCCTTCGACGACGCGCGCGAGTTTCGAAATGCCGACCACCCGTTTGTTGGGCAGATAGCCGACATGCGCGCGGCCAGTGACCGGCAACATATGATGCTCGCAGAAGCTGACGACAGGTATGTTTTTCAGGATCACCAGCTCGTCATAGCCGCCGACTTCCTCAAAGGTCCTCTTGAGGTAATCGCGCGGATCAGTCGCATAGCCGCTGAACAGTTCTTTATAGGAGCGCGCGACACGCGCCGGCGTATCGCGCAGACCCTCCCGGTTGGGGTCTTCTCCCGCCCATTCGATCAGCAACCGGATAGCGGCCTCGGCCTCGGCCTGGGTCGGTTTCGCCATGATCTCCCTTTTCACGAAAGCGGCAGCAAGGAATGACGCCACTCTCTAGATGGCGCGACGGGGGATTTTGACAAACCGACGGTTCGGCCGCGTTCAGTTGCCTGTTGCGCCGCGGCCGAGATTGGTCAGCGTCGAGCCTACTGAATTCACGGTATTTTTCACGAAGCCGAGGGGGCCCTCGCTCGGCGCGGGGGCTGGCGGGGGCGGGGGCGGGGGCGTTTCCGCCGCCACGGGGGCAGGGGGCGGCGCAACGGGAGCCGCATCGGTCGGGTTGCGTCGCGCCTGCGTTGCGGGTTTCGGCTTCGCCGCGGCTTTTGGCCGCGCGGGTTTGGGTTTGGCGGCCGCCGGTTTTGCAGGTTCCGCTTCTGTCGGCGCTGTCGCCGGGGCGAGGGCTGCCTCCTGTTTCGCGGGCGTGGCGTTCGCCGCCGCCGCTGGCGCCGTGACAGCGGGAGCCGCCGCCTTCTGCGCTTCGGGTTGCGCCACGGGCTCGGTGCGGGCGCTCTGGTTTTCGATCGGCGGCGTCGGCGCGGTCGCCGGTTGCGGAACCGCCGCCATGTTGGCCGGCGCCTCCGACTGTGGCGCCGCAGCGCTGTCCGTCTGTGTCGGCGCGACCTCGGTCGCCGGCGTCGTCGCATCTGTTGTCGCCGTTTCCGTCGGCCGCGACGGATCGGCGCCAGTTTGCGCATCGAGCGGCGTGGCGGCCATTTCGGCGTTTTCCTCCGCCGCCGGCGCCGCTGCCTCGATTTCCGGGTCATTCGTCCCGTGGCCGCGCGTCAAGGTCCAGCCGAGTGCGGCGAGTCCCGAGATGACGACAGCAGCGGAAAGATAAAGAAGCTTGCGGCGGCCGCCAGCCTCGGCGGCCGCCGGGATTTTCGTTTCGGACCCGCGCGCCGCACCCTTTTCTGGCCCGGCAGCCGGCGTAATCCGGGCCGCCGCAGGGCGCACGGTTGCGGGCGGCGCGTAGAAGATCTGGGCTTCCACATTCGGCGCCGCGTCATTTGCGGGATCGACGCCGTGCCGGAGCGAATCCTTGAATTCCGCGAAGGCTTTTTGCAGCTCTGCGTCGTGTTTCGTTTCGCCGGACTGATTCATGTTCTCTCGCCTGATTTCGGAGCGATTACGCTTCGCGCGTAATCTCCGCGCCATATGGCGCGCGGCCCCTTGCCTGCT
>CAZJAY010000111.1:0-5352 GCA_964543915.1 uncultured Methylocystis sp.
CGGGAGTCGCTGCGCGCCGGCAAAGCGCATCTTACGTCGCCGGAAGAAATGTCGGCAGACGACCAGGACGATCGCCCGCGCCGCGGACCCGGACGGTTCCGCGGACCGGCGAAACAGAAACCGAAGCCGCTGGCGCCTGCCGGCGTCTGACCGATTTCAAGAAGGGCGCCGCGCCCGCAAATGCGCGCGCCTTTCGCCCAAAGGGAGACTGACCTGATGTCCGTCAGCGCGAACAGACTGGAAATCCTGCAGATCGCCGACGCCGTGGCGCGCGAGAAATCGATCGACAAATCGATCGTGATCGCCTCCATGGAAGATGCGATGGCGAAGGCCGCGCGCTCGCGTTACGGGCAGGAAACCGAAATCAGCGTGGAGATCGACCCGCGTTCCGGCACAGTGACTTACTGGCGTCTGCGGCTTGTCGTCGAAAATGTCGAAAATCCGGCGACGGAAATCTCTCTCGAAGAAGCGCGCCGCAGCAATCCCGCCGCCCAGATCGGCGACAAGATCTCCGAAAAACTGCCGCCCTTCGATTTCGGTCGGATCGCGGCGCAGTCCGCCAAGCAGATCATCGTCCAGAAAGTGCGCGAGGCTGAGCGCGACCGCCAATACGACGAATACAAGGACCGCATCGGCGAAATCGTGAACGGTGTGGTCAAGCGCGTCGAATATGGCAACGTCATCATTGATCTCGGACGGGGCGAAGGCGTGATCCGCCGCGATGAAATGATCCCGCGCGAAATGTTCCGGCCGGGCGATCGCGCACGCGCCTATGTCTATGACGTGCGGCGCGAACAACGCGGACCGCAGATTTTCCTCTCGCGCACCCACCCGCAGTTCATGGCGAAACTCTTCCGCCAGGAAGTGCCCGAAATCTACGACGGCGTGATCGAAGTAAAATCGGTCGCCCGAGATCCGGGCTCACGCGCCAAGATTGCGGTCGTGTCGCGCGACTCGTCGATCGATCCCGTCGGCGCCTGCGTCGGCATGCGCGGTTCGCGCGTGCAGGCGGTCGTGCAGGAGCTTCAGGGCGAACGTATCGACATCATCCCCTGGTCGGCCGACGCCGCAACATTCATCGTCAACGCCCTGCAACCGGCCGAGGTGGTGAAGGTCGTGCTCGACGAGGACAGCGCCCGGATCGAGGTCGTTGTGCCGGACGACCAGCTTTCGCTTGCGATTGGTCGGCGCGGACAGAATGTGCGGCTTGCCTCGCAGCTTACCGGATGGGACATCGATATTCTGACCGAGGCCGAGGAATCCGAGCGTCGCGAGAAGGAATTCGTCGAACGCACGCGCGTATTCATGAATGCGATCGACGTTGACGAAGTCGTCGGTCGCCTGCTCGCGTCGGAAGGATTCCGTTCGGTCGAAGAACTCGCCTTTGTAGAGTTGGCCGAACTGGCCTCGATCGAAGGTTTCGACGAGGAGACCGCCGCAGAAATCCAGAACCGCGCCCGCGCCTATCTCGAACGGGTGGAGGCCGAAAACGAAGCCCGTCGCGTCGAACTCGGCGTTGACGCCGATCTGCGGGAAATCGATGGCCTGACAACGGCGATGATGGTCCGGCTCGGCGAAAACGATGTGAAGACGATGGAGGATCTCGCCGGCTGCGTGACCGACGACCTCGTCGGGTGGAGCGAAAAGAAAGACGGCGAAACCACCCGCCACGCGGGCTTTTTCGAAGGCATCGACCTGTCCCGGGAAGAAGCCGAGGCGATGATTATGTCCGCGCGCGTGCGCGTCGGCTGGATCGAAGCCGCCGATCCCGCGACCGATGAGACGCAGGAAGCGGAAGAAACGGGCGAAGACGCCTGATCGGGAACTGAAGCGAGACGCGAGGCGACTTGGACGGCGAGGCCGAGACGGAAATGGAAGGGTCGGAACGGACCTGCATCGTGACGCGACGCCGCGGCGCGCCGGAAACGATGATCCGTTTCGTGCGTGCGCCGGACGGCGTCGTGACCCCGGACATTCGCGCGCGTCTGCCCGGACGCGGCGTCTGGATCGGGGCCGGCGCGACCCTGGTTGCGCAGGCGACGCGCAAAGGCCTGTTCGCGCGCGGCTTCCGGGTGGCCTCCGAGGCGCCGGCTGATCTGGCGGCGCGCGTGGATCGGCTGCTCGAAACGGATTGCCTGCAAACGCTGGCCCTCGCGAACAAGGCCGGAAAGGTCGTTTGCGGCTTCAACAAGGTCGCGGATGCGATGGGCGGCGGCGCGGTGGCGCTATTGCTGTCGGCCCAGGACGGCGGCGCCGACGGGAAGCGTAAGCTGCGACAGGTCGCGCGGCGCGCCGGAGGCGAAAACCCGCCGGAAGTCGGTCTGTTTACCTCGAGCCAATTGGATTTGGCTTTGGGACGCGTAATTGTGATACATGCAGCGTTAGCGCCCTGCGGGCTGACAGAGAGTTTTCTGGCGCGATGTGCGCGACTGTCGGCCTACAGAGGCGTCGCGCTGACGGGCGATCCGACGGAAGTAGCGGAAAGCATTCAGGAATTCGCGGGGGCCATCGCGCCGCCGGGAAAAAGCGATAATTTTATCGGACCGGAGAGCGGTTCAGGATCGGAAGCTGGATGAGTGAGAGCGAGAACAGCGGCGACAAGACATTGACCGTCGCGCCTTCGAAAACGTTGCACCTCAAGCAGCGGCCGTCCGAACAGGGCATGGTCCGCCAGAGCTTTTCGCACGGCCGTTCGAAGGTGGTCGTCGTTGAGAAGGTGAAAAGGCGCGCGCCAGGCAGCGAAACGGCGAAGCCCGCCCCGGCGCCCGCCGCGCAGCCGCCCGCGCCGGCGCCCGCGAAACCCGCTCCGAAAGCGGCAACCGGCCGGCAGCAGGCGGCGCCTGCCCGCGGCGGCGCCGGCGTCGTTTTGCGCGCCCTTACCGACGAGGAGCGCGAGGCCCGCGCCCGCGCGCTGGTCGACGCCCGCTCGCGCGAGGAAGAGGATCGTCGACGCGCCGAGCTCGACGCGCAGTTGCGTGCGGAACGCGATGCGCGTGAACAGGAGGAACGCGCCGCAGCCGCGTCGCGCAAGCGCGAGGAAGAAGAACGCCTCGCACGCGAAGCCGAGTCGCGTCGCAAATCAGAGGAAGAGGCGCGCCGCCGCCTTCCGCAGGACGAATCCGCGCCGCGCGCCGCGCAGGCGCCGCAGTCCGCCGCTCCGCGGACGGGCGCGCGTCCGACGTCCGCGACGCCCGAGGCGTCTCCGGTGCGCCGTCAACCGGTTCGCACAATCGGCGGTTTCACGCCGCCCGCTCCGCCGCGCCCGACGCCGTCACGCGGCGGCGAGATGAAAAATCGCGGCCGTCTGACCGTCACCACGGCGACGAGCGGCGAAGGCGAGGAGCGCACCCGCTCCGTCGCCTCGTTCCGGCGACGCGTGCAACGTCTTAAGGGCTTTGGCGCAGCCGAGCAGAAAGAAAAAATCACCCGCGAGGTCGTGCTTCCGGAGACCATCACGATCCAGGAGCTCGCGAACCGAATGTCGGAGCGCGGCGTCGACGTGATTCGCCTGCTTATGAAGCAGGGCGCGATGCACAAGATCACCGATGTGATCGACGCGGATACGGCGCAGCTCGTCGCCGAAGAAATGGGCCATACCGTCAAGCGCGTCGCCGAATCCGACGTGGAGGAAGGCCTGTTCGACGCGCCCGACGTCGACGGTCACATGGTTTCCCGGCCGCCGGTCGTCACCATCATGGGCCATGTCGATCACGGCAAGACCTCGCTGCTCGACGCCATCCGGCAGGCGAATGTCGTGTCGGGCGAAGCCGGCGGCATCACCCAGCACATCGGCGCCTATCAGGTGACGGCGCCCAATGGTCTGCCCGTGACCTTCATTGATACGCCCGGCCACGCCGCCTTTACGGCGATGCGCGCGCGCGGCGCGAAAGTGACGGACATTGTCGTTCTCGTGGTCGCCGCCGACGACGGCGTGATGCCGCAGACCATCGAAGCCATTCACCATGCGCGCGCCGCGCAGGTGCCACTGATCGTCGCGATCAACAAGATCGACAAACCGGACGCCCGTCCGGAGCGCGTGCGCACCGAGCTTCTGCAACATGAGGTGCAGGTCGAGAGCATGGGCGGCGAGACCCTCGAAATCGAGGTGTCGGCGAAACAGAAGCTCAATCTCGACAAACTGCTCGACGCGATCGCGCTGCAGTCGGAAGTGCTCGATCTCAAGGCCAATCCGGAACGCGCCGCCGAGGGCACGGTCATTGAGGCGCGCCTCGACAAAGGTCGCGGCCCCGTCGCGACCATGCTCGTTCAGCGTGGCACGCTTCGTGTCGGCGACATCGTCGTCGCAGGCACGCAGTGGGGCCGGGTCCGCGCGTTGCTCGACGACAAGGGCGAGACCCGGCAGGAAGCGGGACCCTCGTTCCCGGTCGAAATTCTCGGCTTCGGCGGCACGCCGGAAGCCGGCGACCGTGTCGCGGTGGTGGAGTCCGAGGCGCGCGCCCGCGAAATCACCGAATATCGCGAACGCCAGAAACGCGACAAGCTCGCCGCGCGCGGCGGATCGGCGCGCGGTTCGCTCTCTGACATGATGAGCCAGCTCAAGACCGCCGGCCGCAAGGAATTCCCGCTCGTGGTCAAGGGCGACGTGCAGGGTTCCGTCGAAGCGATCGTGGCGGCGCTGGAAAAACTCGGCACCGACGAAGTCGCCGCGCGGGTGGTTCACGCCGGCGTCGGCGGGATTTCGGAATCCGATATCTCGCTCGCGGAAGCGTCCAACGCCGCCGTCATCGGCTTCAATGTGCGCGCCCATAAGGAAGCGCGCGAGGCTGCGGAGCGCGCCGGCATCGAAATTCGTTACTACAATATCATCTACAACCTCGTCGACGACGTGAAGGGGGCCATGTCCGGCCTGCTCGCGCCGATGCTGCGCGAGACCATGCTCGGCAATGCGCAAATCCTTGAGGTCTTCGATATTTCGAAAGTCGGCAAGGTTGCTGGTTGTCGCGTCACGGATGGCAATGTGGAGCGCGGAGCCAATGTGCGCCTGATCCGGGACAATGTCGTTGTCCACGAGGGCAAGCTTTCAACGCTCAAGCGGTTCAAGGACGAGGTCAAGGAGGTCACGGCCGGACAGGAGTGCGGCATGGCCTTCGAAAACTATCAGGACATGCGCGCCGGCGACGTTATCGAATGCTATCGCGTCGAGGAGATCAAGCGCTCGCTCTGATCCGCCTCTGCGGGCGCGACGTCACTTGCGCCCGTCCTTTCGTTCCGGGGCGGATTGCATGTCCGCCCCTTCTCATGATTCTCGGCCTGACATGTCGCGATCCAGTCATTCATCCGGCTCGGCGCCCTCGCAACGCATGTTGCGGGTCGCTGAACTCATTCGCCACG
>CAZJAY010000112.1:0-5324 GCA_964543915.1 uncultured Methylocystis sp.
TCAGGGCCTTCAGGGAAAACGAGGGAAGAATGCAGAAGGGAAGGATCGGTCCCGCACGCCGGAAATCTGCTCGGCGGTCGTCTGACGACGGTCTGCTTGGGGCAAGACCTATTTGATAGTCTTTTTTTTCACCCTGCGCAAGCTTCCGGCCCCGTTTTTCAGAAGGGTTTGACAATGACAAGCGCGACGATCGCGATCATCAGAAGGGTCGGACCCTCGTTGATAATGCGATAAAAACGGGGGGAGTGCGTATTGGCGTCGTGGGCGAAACGCGCAACCAGCATCCCGTCATAGACATGCGCGCCGGTCATCGCCAGAACGAGCAACGCCTTTGCATGGAACCAGCCCGCCGAAAAAGCCCCGCTGTCGACGGCAAGGAACAGCCCTGTGAGCCATGAAACGGTCATCGCGGGGCTCATGATATAGCGATAGAGGCGCCGCTCCATCACCTTGAACGTCGCGCATTGACGCAGTTCGTCGGCGTTTTCGGCGTGATAGACGAAGAGCCGCGGCAAATACAAAAGGCCAGCCATCCAGGACATCACGGCGATTACATGCAACGCCTTGATCCAGAGATACATCAGCGCCGCTCCCCGCCTCGGACCCGCGCGACCAGCCTTTCGACATGCTCGACAGGCGTCTGCTGCAGCACGCCATGGCCGAGATTGAAGACATGCGGCCGTCCGGCGAAGGCTGCGAGAATTCGATCGACCTCCCGATCAAGCGCATCGCCGCCGGCCACAAGGGCGATCGGATCAAGATTGCCCTGCAATACGGTGGTCTGTGAGGTCTGCGCCACCGCCCAGGCGGGATCAAGCGCCGTATCTATTCCGTAAGCGTCCGCGCCCAGCGACCGGGTCAGAAACGGAAGCTGCGCGTCAGCGCCGCGCACGAAAGCGATCACCGGGATCTGCGGGCGTTGCGCCTTGAGCGCCGCGATCATGCGGGCGATCGGTCCCGCCGACCAGCGCGCGAATTCGCCCGGGGGCAACACGCCCGCCCAGCTATCGAATATCTGAACCACCTCAACACCTGCATCAATCTGGGCGATCAGATATTTCACGGATGCGTCGACCAGCCTGTCGATCAGTCGTTCGAAAGCGGCCGGGTGACGGAAAGCAAAGAGCCGCGCCGGGGCCTGATCCGGGGTTCCATGGCCCGCGATCATATAGCTCGCGACCGTCCATGGCGCGCCGCAAAAGCCGATAAACGCCACATCCTGCGGCAAACCGCCTTTGACCCTCTCGATGGTTTCCAAGACCGGCGATAATTTCTCGAGTTCAAACGGCCCCAGCCGATCGATCGCCTCGGGCGTCTCCAGCGCTTCAAGTCTGGGTCCTGCGCCCGATTCGAAGGAAACGGGCTGTCCCATCGCATCCGGAACGACAAGAATGTCGGAAAACAAAATCGCGGCGTCAAAATGGAACCGACGGATCGGTTGCAGGGTCACTTCAGCGGCAGTCGCCGGCGTGTAGCAAAAGTCGAGAAAGCTTTTCGCCTGCGCCCGTAAGGCCCGGTATTCCGGCAGGTAACGGCCCGCCTGACGCATGAGCCACATCGGCGGCGTTGCGCGCGCTTCTCCACGCAGGACCGCGATCATCGGCTTTTGTTCGGACATGTCTCAGGTCTCCTGCAGGATCGACGCTCCGACAACCGGGCAGTAGCGCGGATTTCAAAAAAAAAGAAATCCTGTTTTACTTTTTATTAATCTTTAGATTCACACCCCGGAACCCGCGATCACCCGTCGTCCAGAGATTTTCAACAGGCGCGGTTTCTGACCCCGAACTTCAGGCATCTGGGCCGGATAATGGGGATAAGTATGGATTTTCAATATAAAACAATTAAATAGAATTATGGCTCAATTGTCTTTACCTGTGGATGAATGCGTAAATCATCTTGCAGGAGATAGGCCGCTGTTTTTCATGGACAGGAACTTGCCTGTTGATGGTTTTCCGAAGTTATGGGCAGCCATCAACGGCCGAACCATATGTCGCGGCGACTTATCCCCGCACTTCGACCTTTTGGCCGCTTCGCACAGTCGTTCCCTCCGGAGGCGCGATTTGCGCGACGTGAATGACGGGACGCCATGCGGAAGCCCATGACCCAGTCACTCTGGCGCGCCCCAGAGCCCCTTGTTCTGGCTTCGGCGAGCACCGGCCGGCAGCATGTCCTCCGGGCGGCGGCGATTCCCTTCGAAGCTGTTCCCGCCGGGATTGACGAACGCGCGATTGAGGCGGGGGTCGCGTCCCGGGACGCCGATGATGTGGCGCTGACGCTCGCGCGCGCCAAGGCTGCATCTGTCGCTGCGGATGCGCCGCGTCGCTATGTGCTCGGCGCGGATCAGGTCGCGAGTTGTGGCGATCGTTTGTTCGGAAAACCGGCGACAATGGCGGCGGCGGCCGATCTGCTGCGTTTTCTTTCCGGTCGCCGCCATCGCTTGCACAGCGCAATCGTGCTGCTTCGGGATGGCGTTCCGCTCCTTGAGACAGTCGTCCATGCGGAAATGGTTATGCGGCCGCTTGGTGAAAGCTTCATCGCCGGTTATCTCGAAATCATCGGCGAACGCGCGCTCGCCAGCGCCGGCGCCTATCAGGTCGAGGGCGTAGGCGCGCATCTTTTTTCGGCGGTGATTGGCGACCACTGGACGATCATGGGTCTGCCGCTGATGCCGTTGCTTGAGTGCCTGCGCGCGGAAGGCGCCCTTGAAGCATGAGCGTTTCGCAACCACTTCGCATCGGACTGACCGGGTCGATCGGCATGGGCAAGTCGACGACCGCGCAAATGTTTCGCGATGAAGGCGTTTCCGTCCTCGACTCCGACCGCATCGTGCACGATCTGTATCGGGGCGCCGCGGTCGGGCCGGTTGGCGTCGCCTTTCCGGGCGTCGTTGTCGACGGCGAAATTGATCGGGCCGCGCTCGCCGCGCAGGTTCTTGATTGTCCGGATGCGATGAAACGGCTTGAGGGAATCGTTCATCCGCTCGTTTGGGCGGCGCGACGCGATTTCGACGCCGCCTGCGCCGCGCGCGGCGAGTCTTTCGTCGTCTATGATATCCCGCTGCTGTTCGAGACCGGCGCGCAGGATATGGTTGACGCGATCGTTGTCGTTTCCGCCCCCGCCGACGTCCAGAAAGCCCGCGTTCTTGCGCGGCCCGGAATGACCGAGGAAAAATTCGCCGCGCTGCTCGCCCGTCAGGTTCCTGACGCCGAGAAGCGGCGTCAGGCCGATTTCGTCGTGGAAACAGATGCCGGACCCGATGCGGCCCGCGCCCGCATACGCGATATTCTGGACT
Source organism: uncultured Methylocystis sp. (assembly GCA_964543915.1). Classification (GTDB taxonomy): domain Bacteria; phylum Pseudomonadota; class Alphaproteobacteria; order Rhizobiales; family Beijerinckiaceae; genus Methylocystis. Next base: position 3,293 of record CAZJAY010000112.1, read on the forward strand.
GTCTGCGCGTCGGCGCTTTCAGGCGGAAAAAGATTTGATGCGCGAGATCGTTTTTGACACCGAAACAACCGGTCTCGATCCGGCGCAAGGCCATCGGGTCGTGGAAATCGGCGCAATCGAGATCACCAATCTGATCCCGACCGGCCGCGTCTTTCACGTCTATATTGATCCGGAACGCGACATGCCCGAAGAAGCGTTTCGGGTGCATGGGTTGTCGCGCGAGTTTTTGTCGACCCATTCGCCTTTCGCCGCGATCGCGGCGAAATTCCTGGATTTTGTCGAAGACGCGCCGCTGGTCGCGCATAACGCCGAATTCGACGTGCGCTTTCTGAACGCCGAATTCAGCAAGCTCGGCATGCCGGCGCTCGCGCCGGCGCGGATTGTGGACACGCTTGCCATGGCGCGCCGGCTGCATCCGGGCAGCCCGGCCTCGCTCGATGCGCTTTGCCAGCGTTACGGCGTCGATCTCTCACGGCGCGACCGGCACGGCGCCCTGCTCGACGCGGGTTTGCTGGCCGAAGTCTATGCGGAGCTGAAAGGCGGCCGGCAGGCCGCGCTAACCCTTCAGGCGACGTCGGTTGCAACGAGGAGTCGACGCGACGATCTGTTGTCGGCGCGCCCCGCCCCGCTGCCGGAAAGGCTCGGCGCGGCGGAGGACGCCGCGCATCGGGCTTTTGTCGCCGATCTCGGGAAGAACCCGCTGTGGTCGCGGTATCTCGGAGACTAGCGCGCCGCGCGTCAGTTCGGCTGTCCGCCGCCGGCGGCCGCTTCGGCCATTTTCTGCTGGTAGAGCGCGACGAAATCGATCGGATCGATGTAAAGCGGCGGGAAGCCGCCGTCGCGCGTCGCATCGGCGACGATCTGACGTACGAAGGGAAACAGCAGGCGTGGGCATTCGATCAGAACGATCGGATGGATCTGGTCCTCGGGAATATTGAGAAGACGGAAGACGCCGCCGTATTCAAGATCGAGCTTGAACAGAAGATTCTCCCCCTCGCCGGCCCGTGCGTCGACAAAGAGGCTGACCGCATAGTCGTTCTCGGCGAGACGCTGGGTCTTGACGTTGACCTCCAGCGAAATGTTCGGGGCCTTCTCCTGCGGTCCGAGCGAACGCGGCGCATTGGGATTCTCGAAGGAAAAATCCTTCAGATACTGGGCCAGCGCGCTCAGGCTCGGCGCTGTTTCAGCGCCGCCGTTTCCGTTCGTGTCCGTCATCCGTCAATTCTCCGGCAAGCCCGTTGGCGGGCGAATATTCCGGCTGCGCGTAACACGTCCGATCATCCCGAACAAGGCGATCAGCGCCGGACGCGCGGCGGCCGCCGCTTCCGGGGCGGGTCCTCGCTCTGCGTCCATTCGCGGGGCGAGAGATCGACAATGCGCGCATCGTCCGGTTTCGGATCTCTCCCGATCCGCGCTGCAAGTCCTCGTCGAATCGATGGCGACATGAGCGCAAGTCCGGCGAAATCCGTGATAAATCCGGGCAAGATCAGAAGGACAGACGCAAGGGCCGCAAGTCCCGCGTCCAGCGGTTCGCCCTCTCGGCCGGCGCGGGCCCGGCGCCAGAAATCGAGCAGGGACCGCACGCCCGACAGGCCGATCGATGTCGTGACGATCCCGAGAAAAATGGCTCCGAGAAAGCCCGTCGTGTTGGCGACGAGGGCGAACACCGCGATCTCGAGCGCCGCCCATACCGCGAGGCCGTAACCGAGTGCGCGCGGATCAAGGCGTCGGGCGTGACGACTGACGAGCGTCGCGATCATTTCGACAAGAAGATCGGTCGGGGGGATCAAAAGCGCATTCCGTGTCGGGAAAACCCAAAAACCGGCGCGGGTCCGGCCGCCTTGCGGCTGCGACGGATGACCGCGCCTGTCGCCCCTGTCGATACGACCTTGATTCGTGACAGGGGCCGATCGACATGTTAGCCGACGAGACAGAAATTCCGGAGAAAAACCATGGGCTCCACGGGCGGACCATTCGAACCCGAGCTGATCGTCTTCGCGGCGCTCGCCATTTTCATCATCTGGAAGCTGCG
>CAZJAY010000113.1:0-5319 GCA_964543915.1 uncultured Methylocystis sp.
GCTCCATGAACAGGGCGAGCTCGTGAAGCAGCTTCAGCGAAAAAGCGACAAAAAGCACATCAAATAATGGTGACGCCGGAAAGGTCTCCGTAACAATCTGACCGACCCCGCTCAACACGCTACCGATACAGTAAACCGGCATCGCATGACGGCCAAGACGCGAGACAGCCGGGTAGAGAAAGATCGATCGCAGCCATGTCGTGACATCACTGCAGTAGATGAGGTAAGCGAGCGCCGTGAAGTCTATGATCCGAACTGTTCCGAGTTGGGTCTTGTCCCAATCCAGATATTCACCGGCGGCGTCAACGAGGCCCGGAACGAGGCCAAAGGCGTTGGAAACTATGATAGCCGCCACGAGGGTGAAGCCGAGCGCCATCCAGTAGCCAGTACGAGACTTTGAGACGCCGCCCTGCTGGACGGTGAAGCCGCAATACATGCCAAGCGTGAAGACCAGCTGCCATGTTACAGGATTGAAAAACCAGACGCCGGCGTCCGGCCATGACGGGATGTTGATCCCGCACACGCGACCCGCTGCATAACAAATCGTGGAGGCGAGCAGCATTTTCCATGGCGCCTTTATGCCAAGGACGAAGAGCGCTGGCGCGGCAATCATGAAGATGACGTAGAGCGGTAAAATATTGAAATAGCCGAGCTGATGCGAGAGGGTCAGGACCCCGAGCATTCCTCTCAAAGGATCTGAAAAGACAGTTCCTCGACCGTGCCCGTCGAGCAGCGACTCACGTCCCGTGAGCGCAGCGCCCGCCCCGAACAGCAGCAGGGCGACAATCGTCAGGACAAGGTGGGCTTTATACAAGCGCACCGCCCGCGAAATAAGGGCCATAGCAGGCGCTGCTGCGGGTCCGGCTTCAAAGCGGTCCCGGTAGGCGCATACAACCGAAATGCCCGAAAGGAAGACAAAAGCCTCTGCTGAGTCGGAGAAGCCAAAATTTCTCGGCGTAAGGTTTCCGAGTATGTTACCGGGGATATGGTTTATAAGAATGGTGATCAGCGCCATTCCACGCCAGAAATCTATGGCATCGATTCTTTCACGCATCGGGAATTTCTGCGACCTCTCTGTCTGTTCTGAAAGATGCTAATGCGGCTAAAGGGTGAGATTTGCGGGGATGTTCATTGCCTCTTATTGGGAGGCAATTCGAAATTTATCGAGGCGATAACAGCTTTTCGGATTACGTCAAGCCGGCGCTTCTGGCGGAAGACGCCAGCTAAACGATCTCCGGAGATGGCTTGACGCGCCGTCCTTCTTATTTGCTTCCGGAAACGATCATCCTGCAACATTGCTTGCCTCATACGAGGTCGTCTCATTTTCCGGGCGCGATGACAAAGATTGTTTCGCCGGCCACTGTCTCAGCGCCGGGTTTGAGACGGCTCTCGTGGACGACGCCAGTGATCGGCGCCGTGATGAGCGTGCCTTTTTCCAATACTTCGCGCAACGCCTCGGCGCGCCGTTTCATTTCAGTTTCGGCGCGGGAAAGACGCGTCTCCGCTCGGGCAATAGCGGTACGAGCTTTGGTCCTGGCCGTATTGGTGGCGCGCCGCTTTACGGCGCTGTCATAGGCGCTCTGCGCACGTCGCAGTGTGACCTCCGCCTGTGACTGCATAGCCTCTGTGGCAGCCAAAGCCTTACGTCGTCGCGCGACCTCCTCCTGTAAATCCGGTGGAATGATCCTCGCGCACATGTACCCCGTTTCAACAAGGTCCCCATCGTTACATACGACTGTCTCGATCGTTCCCGAGATCGGCGCGGAAGCCTTGACCGGAGATGGCGGAGCGGCGGTGCGGACGGCCGCATCGATCTGTCCGCGATCGCCCAGGTCGACTGTCGCAAGCTCCTCATTCAGACTCTCTCGCGCAGATTGCCAATAGAGCAGACCGCCAGCCGTAGCGGCGACAAGAAGGATAAGGCCAGCCAAAGCGAGCGGATATCGACGACTGAAACCAGCTTGCGCGCGCGTTGTTTCACGGGCTGGCGCGGGCGTAAGCCGACGATGCTCGCCCCACCACTTTTCAAACTCCATGACGACGAGGAGTGATGAGCCGAGTGCGACGAGCGTACCCCATTCAGGAAGCGTCGGCGGCTGAATCCGAAGCGTATCAGCGAGAAGCGGCACATGCGCTGCGATAAGATGGATGACCTGCGCGCCAATTACGCTCGCCAGTAACAAGCGACTTGAAAAAATACCCTTGTAAAAGAGAGAATGTCTTTCCGAGCGCGCATTCAGCGCCTGAAAATTCTCGAAGACAACGAACAACAGCAACAGCAGGTTGCGCGCACTATCAATCGTGTAGCCTTGCGCGATGAGCCAGTAGAACACGGCGAAACCGACGCCAGCCATGACAAACGCCGAATAGACGTTGCGGATGATCATTATCCGATCAAAGATCGGCTCCTGCGGCTTACGTGGTGGATATGTCAGCTCGTCGCCTTCAGGTCTTTCAGCCGCAAGCGCGATATGCTGAACGCCATTGGTGACAAGATTGAGCCACAGGAGCTGTACCGGCAGCAGCGGCATTGGCATGCCCAATGGAATAGTCAGCAAAAACAGCAGCAGTTCGGCGGCGCCAGTCGATACGAGAAGAAAAATGACTTTTCTGATGTTCGCATATGCGACGCGGCCCTCCAGCACGCCACGCACGATAGACGCAAAATTATCGTCAGCAATGATGATATCAGCACTTTCCTTCGCAACGTCGGTCCCTTGCTTGCCCATAGCGACCCCGACATGGGCATGCTTGAGCGCAGGGGCGTCATTTACGCCATCACCCGTCACTGCGACGAAGTTACCATTGCGCGCCAACGACAGGACAATGGCAAGCTTCTGGACAGGTTCAACACGCGCATAAATTCGTGCGCTGCGAGTCAGCGAATCAAGCGCCGCCTCGCCGGCTTCTTCAGCGCGTCTGACTACGTCGCCCGTAACAATCTGATTGTCTGAAAAAATCATACCGGCGTCCCGTGCAATAGCGGCCGCCGTGCCGGGCGCATCCCCCGTGACCATCGCCACGGCAATACCTGCATCCCGACAGGCGTCAATTGCCTGCCTTACTTCCGGACGCAAGGGGTCCTGCATGCCAACGAGGCCGAGAAAGACGAGATTCTGAAGGTGGCTCGCGTCATAGCCGTCTTCCGGTTCCGGCGTCACCTCTCCTTCGGCAAAGGCGAGGACCCGCAACCCCTTCGCCGACATCTCGTCCTTCTGGCGCAAGAGCGCTTCACGGTCGATCGGGGCGATTGCGCCGCCAACGTCCATACGATTTGCCATAGCGATCAGCGTTTCGGGTGCGCCTTTTACAAAGACAAGAACGTTCCGCCTTTCATCATGTTTGTGGAAAGACGCCGCATATCTCAGATCCGGCTCATAGGGGATGCGTTTCAGCAGCGGATAGCGCGCCCTCAGCTCTTCATGGACGCAGCCGCCCCTCTGCGCGGCGAGGAGCAGCGCGACGTCGACCGTGTCGCCGACCCCCCGAAGCTCCTCCTTCTCGCGCCGAAGCTCCGCCTCGTTTGGCAAGGCCGCCGCGCGCAGCAGCGCCGCAAGCAGCAGATCAGCCTGCTCATTACGAGGTGCGCCATGAATGGAGAATGACTCCTCCCTTTCACTCGCTTGCAAAGACAGGGACGAACCATCAGGCAGGGCGATTTCCGTAACAGTGAGTTCGTTTCGTGTAAGCGTACCGGTCTTATCCGTCGCGATCATGGTGCAGGAACCAAGAGATTCCACAGCAGCCATTTTTCGGACAATCACATTCGCCTTGGCCATACGTCGCATGCCAATCGCCAACGCCACCGCAATCGCGACCGGAAGTCCCTCCGGAATAGCCGAGACGGCGAGGCCAATTGACATCATGAAGAGTTCAACCAAGCTCATATGTCGCAGGTAACCGATGACGATCAGGACTGCGACCGCCGCCGCGACAACGATTGCGATCAAATGCGAGAAGCGTTCCATGCGGATGATGAGCGGCGGCTGCGACGCTGATGGCTTGACAAGCTCGCCCGCTATCTTGCCAACTTCTGTCTCAAGACCTGTCGCTGTCACCTCGCCAAGTCCACGACCGCGCGTCGCCATCGATCCGGCATAGGCCATACACTCGCGCGAGCAGGTCGTCGTCGCCATAACACTCAGCTTCCTGACCGGCGCCGACTCTCCTGTCAGCAAAGACTCGTCACAGCGTAAATCGATGGCTTCGATCAGTCGCATGTCTGCGGGTACGCGGCGACCGGCTTCAAGCAGAACAATATCCCCGGGCACCACGTCGCACGCCTCAATCTCCTGCTGCATCCCGTCGCGGAAAACGAGCGCGTGGGGCTGGTCCTGGGCCCGCAATGCGGCGGCCGCGTGGCCAGCCGAGTATTCCTGGACCGCGCCAATAATGCCGTTGATCAGCAGTACGACGCCAATGAAGATTGCATCTTTTGCATCTCCAACCGCCATTGCGACGGTTGCAGCCGCTACAAGAATGTAAATCAGCGGGCTAACAAACTGCCGGAGAAAGACGGCTACGAAAGAGGGCGGCCGGGCTTCCGGTAAGGTATTCGGGCCGAATAGGGCGAGGCGGTTGCGCGCTTCAAGGCTCGTCAGTCCCTGCATGATGCTCCCAATTTATTGGCTATCGTCCTTCTGCCGTCGCAGCATACCCTCTTTCGCCGCAGAAGTCGTCCTGCGACAATTTGAGCAGCAGAACCGACCTAGTCGCTTTCAACAAATAGGCGGAATATGACACTTCATTCAAAAACCCGATGTATCGCCTCGTTTTTTTCTCCCTTGCTCGCTGCTGGATACGACTGCAGATGACCAGCCTACTTTGCGCTCACTGTGGAGATCGGGCAGTAAGACGCGGATAGAGAAATGAAAAGGCAAATTTGCGCAGTATTGTAACTGCTTAACCTTACTACCTCACGAACGGGCACATTTAGTGGATGCTCCAGATAAGCGCAGACCGCTTCCGCTGGGCTACGCACGCTCTCGGACGTAATGAGCAGCATAAGCTCTTTGGCGAACAAATCGGGTCTGAGAAGGCAATCATCCCCGCTGAAGGACCAGATGCGGGCGGTGATGGTAGCAGCCGCCGATTTTAGCCCGCCGAGCCATTCTTTCCCTTTGCTGCGCCAATCGAAGTGCTTGCAGGCGTCGAGAATCTGACTGGATTACTCCTGATCGTTAGCGCACCTCAGTGTAGCGTATTTCACGTTCGAGCTGTCATGATCATTAAAACAGCGGCGCCTTTTGTTCGATCCGCCGATCTATTTTCTTGGCGTTGCGGACTCGAGCCTGATTGAGACGATTCGCGAGCATACGC
>CAZJAY010000114.1:0-5288 GCA_964543915.1 uncultured Methylocystis sp.
ACTGGACAGCCGAGACCGCCTCCGACGCGCGGGGCGGGGCGCTCGTTGCGCCGGTCGTCGATCCTGTTTCGGGACAGCCCGAAGTCAAGGCGACGCCGGCGAAGATCGCGCCGGTAATCTTCAGATGGCAGGGTTATCTTCGGGTGCGACGCGCGGTCGCGATTCCAGGCGGCGTCTGGTGGGCGCGTATCGCGATCCCAGGCGGCGTCGCCTATCGCGTCGCCGGCGCACAGGACCACGCTGCATGGCTGGAATGCGCACGAAGCGCCATCGCGGCCGAGGATTTCATCGATTTCCGCGACACGCCGGATCGCGTCCCCCAATAGGTTCGCGCCGGTTTGCCATCGACATCGTCTCTTGCATGTACGCGAAGCGCGAACGGTTATGCCGATGGCGTATGGGGGCATGCGCCAGTCAGGATCTGACTGGCGTATTGTGAGCGTCCTGTCGTCCATCGACTGATTGTTGTCGGATGGTTATGCCTTCAATGGGGCGATACGCTGGATCAGTGGGAAAATATCTGCGATTGCCGTGGCGGCCTCTGCAACGCGCCGATCCCGAACGACCTGATGGTCCAATGCAGGAAAACATTGGGCCATCGCTTGCCTGAATGATCGGCTGCGGCTGTTGCGCCTGCCATGTTCCGGCATGCGCTTTGCGCTTTATGACGCCTTTTCCGCAGTTGCGAGTTGCGTGAGCGCCGCGCTGACTTCCACCATCGTTGGTCGAGCTGCAACATGCGGCTGCGTGCAGACGGTCGCCAGCTCGCGCAGCCGTGCAGACGCCTCCCAAGGCGCACAACGATCGAGCAATTCTTCGAATAACAGACCAAAGGCGCGTGTTTCGATGCGCCGCCACGCGTCGCCGCCGGTTCCCGTGGGCAGAGCGCTGGCTGCGCCAAAGTCTGTCAGGGTCGCCGCGCCGCTGTCGCCATCCCAGATAATATTGTGTGCGTAGAGATCGCCATGAGACAGGCCGCGCGCATGCAAATGCGCCACTGCATCGGCGATGCCGCAGGCCAGCCTCAGTGCGCTGGCCAATGTCAGGCGAAAATCCGGCGCGTAGACGTCCCTGCTGCAGCTTTCCGCATCCGGCGGGCCGGCCAGCGCGCGCCATCCTTCGGGCGATAGCGGCGTCACGAGGGCGGCATCGCCGGCGGGATGATCGTCAATCCGGCCATAGGCGCCGATGAGATTGGGGTGCGCCCCGGCGGCGAGGCAGGCGTCGATCTCGCTCTCGGGCAGCCCGTCGCTGGTCATTGTCCCCCGGAACAATTTGACTGCGACCGGGAGAAGTCGGTCGCCCCGCGTATCGCGCCAGCGCGCCCGATACACCCGGCCGGATGCGCCGGCGCCAATCGGCGCGCCAGGTTCGATCTCCCGCCACGGAATTGAGCGGGGCGGGGGCTTGGTCGCTTCCGGTGCGTTGTCCAGCAGATTGCCGCTCCACGAAGCCCAGGCGAGGGCAGGCAATTCAGCGAGCCAGCAAGGCAGATGATCCAGACGATTTGAACCAAGGCGTATCAATTCGAGCCGGCCGGCGCGGGCGAGCGAAGAGGGCAGGGATGCAAGGCGATTGCCCGAAAACATCGCTTTTTGCAGGCATGGTTTGTCGCCGAGATTGTCCGGCAGACGTTCGATGCGATTATCCGTGAGCGATAGCCATCGCAGGCGGGGCGGCAGCGCTTCGCCGGGAATTTCCCGCAGGCCGCAACACCGAAAGCCGACCTGGCTCAGCGCGGCGCAATTTCCGAGAGCCGGCGGTAAGATCTCGAAGCGATTGCCGGAGCAGAACAGTATTCGCAACTTATGCAGTCTGCCGAAATCGGCCGGCAGCGCGGTGAGTGCGCCATCGCCAATATCGAGCACCTCCAGCGTCTCCGCGAGGCCGAATATTTCCCGGGGAAGCTCCCGCAAACCGGGAAGTCGAAGCGTCGTTGCGCCGGCAAGATCGCCGCGCGCCAGTTTCAAGAGCGTTTCCGAAGTGTCCTGCGGCTGCTGCATTGGCCATTTTCCGGTTCGACGCTGTCTTGCACGAAATAGCGGCGGCGGCCGCACTTATCTTTTTGTGGGAACGCCTTTTCCCACCGCAAAACCACGGCGGCCGCTCATCGCAGCGTACAATCCGGCGTCGTCGCGGCGCGTTCGGCACGGCGCCGGTTGAAATATTCCGTGGCGCGAAATCAATCACGAAGACTTTCGACAATTGTGACGGAATGCGGCGCTCAAAACAAGCAGTCGGGACGGGATCCGGCTTTCGTAAAATCAGTGAGTCGCAAAAATGTAGAACGTGGATCGCACTATTTGATTTGATAAATATAGGACATTGTCACTTTGTGCTTTTTCGCCAGTTCGAAAACCGGAACGCCGCGATCACGCTCTCGCTTGAGCATTGCGCGGAATTCTTTTGCTTCTTCGGAGGATCTTCTTTTCTTTCGATGCTTTGAAGCGACGGCGTTTGCGCCGCCAAGAGCGCTGATGGCGTTTTGCGCCAGTTCGATAATTTTCTGAAGATCACGAATTTGCTTCCCGTAATCTGACATTCAATCCTCTAATAATTTGCAGCGCGCCATTACAGGTGGCGTGTATCAAGAAAACGCTGAAAGTCCAGCCCGGAAAACGAAGTTTCGTTTTTGTCGTTTCTCAGCATCCATGTTTTGTATAACTAGACTTTATGGAGCCGTGTTTTTTGGATCAAGAAAGGCAGGGTAGAATGCCCGAAAAACGAAAGCATTTATAACGACGGCTAATGGTTCAGTTCCGGGTTGGGTCGGGGGCGACTGCGAGGCGTCGTGGGCGAAGCCTCGCATGAATGGCGAGACGCTGGACGCCGGTCACGCTTGCGGGCGTGTCGCGCAGAAATGGATCGTCGCCGCCATCCGCCCGCGCGGCGCGCGCTCAGGCCGTTTCGGCGCAAACGTCGTGCCGACATCCGCGCACGTTCTGCGCGCTGGTTCAGGTGGCGCGTCATTTGAGATGGCGGCCGTCGGGCGTCCCGACCTCGACTCGTCCCGACCCTGCGCAGCGGGCGCAATTTGGCCGGCCTTATTCGCAAATGTATGAAATTTATGTTTTTTGGTAGCGGAGGAGGGATTCGAACCCCCGACACAAGGATTATGATTCCTCTGCTATCCTCAGCGAGACCAAACACTTACCCGATTTTGTCGCACCGTTGCTGTGTCTACAGATAAAACATCGCTTCGGCTATCGCCATTTCGGAGCCGATGTCATTTCGCGGGAAGATGTGACCGTAAACGTCGAGCGTCATCTGAATCGACGCGTGGCCCATGCGGGTTTGCACAGCCTTTGGCGTTAGCCCGAGCCCCCCGTCGCTCACGGCGTTGATGCACCAAGAAGCATAAAAGTGTCTCAAGGCATGGAGGCCCGTGTATTTGGCGACGACGCGCTCTTGGCCGTCTCTCGTTTCAACACTGGTAACGCCAGCCCTAATCATGGCAGGGATTAAACCGCGATTGATTGTGTTGGCATGGCTGTGCGCCGTTCCGACCGATGTCGGGAAAACGAGCCCCAGTTCACCCTTGGGGCAGGCCAGCTTCCACTCTCTCAAAACCTTTACCAGCATCGGGGGCAGGGGTACGACGCGCTCCCCAGACCCAGATTTCGGCGGCCCGAAGGCGCCAAATTCATCAATTCGCCTGACAACATGAATTTCACCCGTCTTCAGATTGACTTCACTCCACGCCAGCCCGCGCAGTTCCGAGGACCGCAAGCCAGTGAACACAGCTGTTAGCAGCAAAGGCCGCCAGTGACCCTCAAGGGCTGAGACGAACGACTTAATCTCGGCGGGGGTTGGGATGTCTACGCCAATTTTGAGCCGCCCCTTGCCACGCTTGTCACCCTGCGAGCGGCGGCGCTTGCTGATGTCTCTGACGACATTCACCGCAACGAGCCCGCGTTCTTGGGCGTCCGCAACGAGCGAGGAGAGGCTCCCGATGACCTTTCTGATTATCGCCGTGGAGCGCCCTTCATTGGCAAGCGTATCCTCGAATTGCCGGATAAAAGGTGGTGAAAGCTGACTGAGTTTGGTGGCGCCTATAAATGGTTTTATGTGGATTTTTATATGACGTTCATATTGCTGGATTGTCGATTGCTCCAGACGCTTTTGCTTGCAGGAGGCAATCCAGAGTTCGCCCGCCTTTTCGACCGTGACACTGGCGCTATCCGCCGTATGAACGCCGCGCCGAACGCTGACCTTTGTCTCTGAGAGGAAGGTTTCCGCATCCTTTTTAGATTTAAACTGCTTGGAGCGGCGTGCACCCGCCCCGTCGGTATAATCAGCAATCCAAGCGTTTCCTTCGACCCCTTGCGGGGATTTCCACTTTCGCCTTCTGACCGCCATTCCGCAATCCCCCTTACTTTTTTTGGGGCGCTTTGGGTTTTGATGCCGCTATGGCTTTCTTATCCTGAATTTCTTCGACACTTGGCAGCTTCAACATGCCGGTCGCGGGGTCGAAGTAGATGCCAGTTAGGAAGCCGTCCAAACGCTTTTGGAGCGCTGCAACATCATCCTTGAGCTTCTCAACATCAGAGTCGTGCCCGGTATCGGACTGAAGGCCTTTTTCGATGAACTCCAGAATCAAGCTCGTCACAGAGCGGCGCTTTTGTTCTGCGTCCGTTTTCAGCGCATCCATCAGTTCTGGAGGAATTCTCAATTTGAAGTGCAAATCGTCAGTCATGGTCCATTTATACCCCAAACGGGGATTGACGCAAGGCATTTTAAGGTCCATAAATACCCCATAAAGGGTTATGGTGAAAAATGCAGAACTCCAAAACCGAAGAAACCGTCCTCATCAAGGTGAAGGTGCCAAAGCGCCTAAAGGCTCAGACCGTTGAATTGGCGAAGTTCGAAATGCGGACCTTGAGCGCCGTCGTCGTGCTGGCGTTGGAGGCGCGTCTCGAAAACAAAGCGCAAGTGACGCGTCCGAAGGCGTCGTAGGAGGCAGGAGAGTCACCATGAAATCGCAAAGTGACGACTTCGCCACTGACCTTCTGACAGGCGCAGCGGAAATCGCAATTTTCCTATTCGGTGACGCTAAACATAAGCGCCGTGTTTACCATCTCGCGGAGAAGGGAGGCTTACCTGTCGTTCGTCTTGGGAACATCATCACGGCGCGACGCTCGACGCTTCGACGCTTTTGGGATGGCCAAGAGCAGGCCGTTTTCGTCAGACATGAGGCGCCGCCGCCGCAGCTACAGCTAAGCGCGCACCGTCAAAAATCGGCATAGGAAGTGCGCGGGCTTCTCGACGATAGGCCAACCGCGAAGGTC
>CAZJAY010000115.1:0-5265 GCA_964543915.1 uncultured Methylocystis sp.
TATGGACCATCGTCGGTCTCTCAAGCGACCTGGCTGCCGGCCGGCCGCTGGGGATGACGGTCGCCGGCGAACGCGTGGTGTTTTTCCGCGACGCGGCCGGACAGGCGGTCGCGTTGATCGATCAGTGTCCGCATCGCGGAGTCGCCCTGTCGCTCGGGCGCGTCGCCGACGGCAAGATCGAATGTCCGTTTCACGGCTGGCGGTTTGATGGCGCGGGGCGCAACTGCCATGTGCCGTGGAACCCCGACGCGAAATCCGAACATCTCGGCGCGCGCGCCTTGCCGGTTCGTGAGTCGGGCGGCCTGCTCTGGTTGTTCACCGGGTTTGAAGCGGAATCGGAGCCACTTGTTTCGGATACGTTTTCGCTGGATGGCGCGGTTGTTTGCGGGCAATCGGTGACATGGCGGGCGCATTGGACGCGCGTCATGGAAAATATGCTTGATATGCCGCATCTGCCTTTCGTGCATCGCAAAACAATCGGCAAACAGATCGGCCCGTCGGGCGCACGACGGATGGATCTGCGCTGGGAGGACACGGCTTTTGGCGCCCGGGTTTGGGGCAGCGTGGATGGGGCGCCGCGTCCGAGCCATCTCGAATATCGATTTCCGAACGCGATGGAGCTGTTTATCGATCCCCCCGGTAAATTATTGAGGCTCTCGGCGATTTGCGTGCCGGCGGAGGATGGGTCGACGCGGCTCGTCTTGTTGACCGTTCGGAATTTCGCCCGTTCCCGTTTGCTGGATCCGGTGTTCCGCTGGATGAACCGTCGGATCGCGCGCGAGGATCAGGCGATCGTGGAGTCATCCCGCCCCGTTCAGGCCCCCGCGCCCGGTGACGAGGCGTCTGTTCGCACCGACGCGCCGACCCTCGCCTTCCGGCGTATTTATCGTCAACGGCTTTTGGGCGGAGGCGTCGTCGCGGGACCTCGCGCCAGCGCATGAGCGCCGATACAATTTTCGCTCTGGCAAGTGGCGCAGGTCGCGCGGCTATCGCGGTTGTGCGGCTTTCGGGCCCGGGCGCCGGCGCGGCTTTGTCCGATATCGCTGGCGCCTTGCCGGCGCCCCGCGTGGCTCATTTCGCCGCTCTGCGCGACCCCGCCTCCAGGGAGATGATCGATCGCGGGATCGTGCTGTTTTTTCCGGGTCCTGCTTCGGCGACCGGCGAGGATTACGCCGAATTGCAGGTCCATGGCGGGCTTGCCGTGGTCGACGCGCTTCTCGGGGTTCTGTCCCGGCGGCCGGGTTTCCGGATTGCGGAGCCCGGCGAATTCGTTCGGCGGAGCTTCCGGAACGGGAAGATGGATTTGTCGCAGGCGGAGGCGCTCGCCGATCTCATCGACGCCCAGACCGAGGCCCAGCGGCGGCAGGCGCTGCGGCTTGCGGATGGCGCGCTGCGGCGCGCGGTCGAACGCTGGCGCGCGGATCTCCTCGACGCGCGCGCCGGGATCGAAGCAGCGCTCGATTTCAGCGACGAGGGCGAGGCGCCTGCGGCGTCGCCGGAGGAATTACGGTTGCGCCTCGCCGGCCCCATGGCGGAGATGCGCGATGCGCTGTCCGGCCCACCCGCGAGCGAACGGATGCGCGAGGGATTTCTCGTGATGATTCTTGGTCCGCCCAACGCGGGCAAGTCGACGCTGCTGAACGTCCTTGCGCGCCGCGATCTGGCGATCGTTTCGCCGCGCGCGGGAACAACACGCGATATGATCGAAGCGCATCTCGAGATCGAGGGTTTGCCGGCGACTTTTGTCGATACGGCGGGTTTAAGGGCGGCCGACGACGAAATCGAGCGGATCGGCGTCGATCGAACCATTGAACGGGTCGCATCAGCGGATTTGATCCTCTGGTTGTCTGATGATGGCGCCCCGCCGCCCCCGGAAATCCACGGCGAGGCTGAAATTCTGCCGGTGCGCAGCAAATCTGATCGGCGTGGAGCGCCGGAAGGCGGTCTTGCGATCTGTGCGCCAACGGGTGCGGGACTTCCCGAGCTTCTGGCGGCAATCGCAGCCCGCGCGCGCGTCCGACTGGGCGACGGGGGATCGTCGCTTTTCGCCCGCGCGCGCCATCGCGGCGCCGTTGCCGAGGCGCATACGGCGCTCGTCGCTGCGGTGGCGGCGGGCGAAAAAGCGCCGGAGTTACGGGCCGAGGATTTACGCCGGGCGTCGCAGGCGCTCGGTCGCATCGTCGGCGATGTCGACGTTGAGGAAATTCTGGGTGCGATTTTTTCTCGTTTCTGCATGGGGAAATGAGTAGAAAAGGTTTCACGTGAAACAATCCGGCTCGACGCGGGATGATGTCGGCTCCGGGGACTTATGAAAATGGCCTATGATGTTCTTGTCGTTGGCGGCGGACACGCAGGCTGCGAGGCCGCGGCAGCAGCGGCGCGGCTTGGCGCGCGCACGGCGCTTCTGACCCACGCCCGCGACATGATCGGCGCGATGTCCTGCAATCCGGCGATTGGCGGGCTCGGCAAGGGCCAGCTTGTCAGGGAAATCGACGCGCTCGACGGTCTGATGGGTCGGGTCGCCGATGCGGCCGGAATTCAGTTCCGGCTTTTGAACCGCTCGAAAGGACCGGCTGTTCGTGGTCCGCGCGCGCAGGCCGATCGCCGGCTCTATCGCCGTGCCATGATCGAAGCGATCGAGGCCACGGAGAATCTGACCATCGTCGAGACCGAGGTTGTCGATCTCCTTGTTACGGACGACCGGGTTTTGGGTGTTTCCACTGCTGCCGGCGATTTTACGTCAGCCGCCGTTGTCCTCGCCTCAGGCACTTTTCTCGGTGGGGTTATTCATCTTGGCGATGAGCGGATCCCCGCCGGTCGTATGGGCGATCCGCCGGCGATCGCCCTGGCGCGTCGGCTGCGCGCGCTGGGATTTCCGGTGGGCCGGCTCAAGACGGGCACGCCGCCGCGCCTTGACGGTCGGACGATCGCGTGGTCGCGCCTCGAACCGCAATGGGGCGACGACGAGCCAGAGCCTTTTTCGACGTTGACAACAAAGATCGTCAATCGACAGGTCGCCTGCGCCATCACCCGGACGACCGAGGCCGGTCATGCAATCATCCGCGGCGGCCTCCATCTCTCACCATTGCGCACGGGCGCCATTACCGGGGTTGGTCCGCGCTATTGCCCGTCGATTGAAGACAAGATCACGCGCTTTGGCGACCGCGACGGTCACCAGATATTTCTGGAGCCGGAAGGTCTCGAGGATGACACGGTCTATCCGAACGGAATCTCAACCTCGCTTCCCCGCGCCACCCAGGAAGCTTTCATCCGGACGATCCCCGGTCTCGAGTCGGCGATTATTCTGCGTCCGGGCTATGCGATCGAATATGACTTTATCGATCCACGCGCGCTGAAGCCGTCGCTTGAAACCAAACAGCTGAAGGGGCTTTTCTTCGCCGGTCAGATCAATGGCACGACCGGCTATGAGGAGGCGGCGGCGCAAGGGCTGGCGGCGGGTTTTAACGCGGCGCGTTTGGCGGCGGGTCAGCCCCCGGTCATTTTTGATCGGGCGCAGGCCTATCTGGGCGTGATGATTGACGATTTGACGACCCGCGGGGTCAGCGAGCCCTATCGCATGTTCACCTCGCGGGCCGAATATCGGCTGTCGCTGCGAGCCGATAACGCCGATGCGCGCCTGACGCCCGTTGGCCTCGAACTGGGTTGCGTCGGAGCGGAACGCGCGCAAATTTTTGCGGCGGAGGCCGGGAAAATCGTCCGCGCGCGCGCGCTGCTCGATTCGCTGACATTGACGTCGGCGATGGCGGCGCGGCATGGCCTGCCGGTTAATCAGGATGGATTGCGCCGTAGCGGTTTTGAACTTCTGGCTTTCCGTGACGTGACAATTGCCCGCCTCGCGGCCATCTGGCCTGAACTCGCCGGAATCGAACCCGCTGTCGCCGGGCGAATCGAGACGGATGCACATTACGCGGTCTATCTGGCGCGTCAGGAGGCGGACATTGCCGCCTTCCGGCGCGATGAAAATCTCGCTTTGCCGGAGACGCTCGATTACGACGCCATCGCCGGCCTATCGGCCGAGTTGCGCGGTAAACTGGCGTTTCTGCGTCCCCGGACGATCGGTCAGGCGCAGCGGATCGACGGCATGACGCCATCGGCCCTCACCTTGCTGGCGGCAAGGGCCCGGCGGGCGTGAACGCATCCCTCTCTTCGGAGAAAACGCGCGGCCGCGCGAAAGCGCTTGAAGCCTTTCCGCTGCTCCAACCGATCTCCGCGGAACTGGACCTCTATGAGACATTATTGCGGCGTTGGCAGGCGAAGATTAACCTTGTCGCCGGCAATACGCTTGCCGAAGTCTGGACACGCCATTTCGCGGATTCGGCGCAGGCTTTCATGGCGGCGCCATCGGCACATCGATGGGTTGATCTTGGCTCCGGCGCCGGTTTCCCCGGGCTTGTGACAGCCCTGCTCCTGAAAGGCGTGGCTGGCGCCCACGTCGATCTTATTGAAAGCGATCAACGAAAGGCCGCCTTTCTGCGCGCTGTTTCACGTGAAACAGCGGCGCCGGCCGACGTTCATATCGGACGGATCGAGGATATCCTGCCGCAGCTTCCGACGCCTGACGCCATTAGCGCCCGGGCCCTGGCTCCGCTCGCGACGCTTGTCAGGATGGGTCGCGGGCCGCTTGAAAAAGGCGCGCGGGGCGTGTTTTTAAAGGGGACCGACTGGGCGGATGAATTGACCGCGACACAGCTGCCCGACTATCTTGTTTCCCGCACCATCCCCAGCGGCTCTCATCCCGGCGCCCGGATCGTTGTCGTCGAAAGACGCGCGACGCCGGAGACGCCGGATATCCGGGACGAAAAATCTTGAACGCTTCGACGAATGGTCCGCGGATTCTTGTTCTCGCCAATCAGAAGGGCGGCGTCGGCAAGACCACCACGGCCATAAATCTCGGTACGGCGCTCGCCGCCGTTGGCGAAGAGGCGCTCGTTATTGACCTTGACCCGCAGGGCAATGCCTCGACGGGTCTGGGCGTTGACCGGAAAAGCCGGAAGATTTCGACCTATGACGTATTGGTCGGTGACAGCACGCTGATGGATGCGGTGACGCCGACCGCCGTGCCGCGTCTCTCAATCGCGCCCTCGACCCTTGATCTGCTTGGCGTCGAGCTGGAAATCGCCGGGGACAAGGATCGCGCTTTTCGGCTGAAAAAGGCCATGGCGGAACTCTCCGGCCCTATGGGACCCCGTTTCAGCTATGTCCTGATCGATTGTCCGCCTTCGCTGAATTTGCTGACAATCAATG
>CAZJAY010000116.1:0-5238 GCA_964543915.1 uncultured Methylocystis sp.
GAAGCTGGCGCGCGATCTCGGTCCTATCCATTTCGTCGGCATCGGCGGCATCGGCATGTCCGGGATCGCCGAAGTGCTGCTGTAGCTTGGCTACAGGGTGCAGGGTTCGGACGCCGCCGAAAACGCCAATGTGAAGCGCCTGTCCGAAAAGGGCGCGGCTATTTTCATCGGCCACGACGCAAAAAATCTGGGCGATGCGGCGGTTGTCGTCGTCTCGACCGCGATCCGGCGGGACAATCCCGAACTGGTCGCCGCGCGCGAGAAACGCCTCCCGGTCGTCCGGCGCGCGGAAATGCTCGCCGAACTCATGCGGCTGAAACAATGCGTCGCCATCGCCGGCACGCATGGCAAGACGACGACAACCTCGCTTGTCGCCACGCTGCTCGACGCCGGGGGGCTTGATCCAACGGTCATCAACGGCGGCATCATCAACGCCTATGGCACCAATGCGCGTCTCGGCGCCGGCGAATGGATGGTTGTCGAAGCGGACGAAAGCGACGGCACCTTCCTGAAGCTCCCGGCCGATGTGGCGATCGTCACCAATATCGATCCCGAACATCTCGATCATTTCCATACGTTCGACGCCATCAAGGACGCCTTCCGCGCCTTTATCGAAAACCTGCCTTTCTACGGCTTCGCCGTGATGTGCCTCGATCATCCGACCGTTCAGGAGCTGGTCGGACGCATCGAGGATCGTCGCGTGATCACCTATGGCGAGAATCCCCAGGCTGACGTGCGGTTGCTCGACGTCAATCTCGAAGGCGGCGTCTGCCGCTTCAATGTGCTGTTGCGCGACCGCAAGACGGCGCAGGCCACCTATCTCGACAATCTGCTTCTACCGATGCCCGGGCATCATAATGCGCTGAACGCCACTGCTGCGATTACGGTGGCGTATCAACTCGGCCTGTCGCCGGACCAGATCCGCAAGGCGCTCGCGGGCTTTGGCGGGGTCAAGCGCCGCTTCACGCGCACCGGGGAATGGAACGGCGTGCAGATCTTCGACGATTACGGCCATCATCCGGTTGAAATCGCCGCCGTGCTGCGCGCTGCACGCGCCTCCACGAAAGGCAAGGTCGTCGCTGTCATGCAGCCGCATCGCTATTCGCGCCTGCAATCATTGTTTGATCCCTTCGCCACCTGCTTCAATGATGCGGATGTTTTATATGTCGCGGATGTATATCAGGCCGGCGAACAGCCGATCCCTGGCGTCGATCGCGATGCGCTCGTCACCGCCATTCGCGCCCATGGCCATCGCCGGGCCGTCGGTTTGCCGTCGCCCGAGGTGCTGCCGGCGATGGTGCGGGAAATCGTAGCGCCGGGCGATTATGTCGTCTGCCTCGGCGCCGGCAACATCACGCAATGGGCCTATGCGCTTCCTGATCAACTTGCGGCGGGCGGCGCGCAGTGACCTTTCCCGACCTTACGCCCGAGATCGCACGGCTGATGCCCGGGCTGCGCGGCCGCGTCGCGGCGAATGCGCCACTCGCGCCCTACACCTGGTTTCGGGTGGGCGGTCCGGCGCAATTGCTTTACATGCCGGCTGACCCGGAAGATCTCGCCTATTTCCTCGCCCGACTGCCGACGGAAATCCCGGTGGCGACGATTGGTCTTGGTTCGAATCTGATCGTCCGCGACGGCGGGCTCGCGGGCGTCGCCATCCGACTGTCCGCGAAAGGGTTCGGCGAAGTCGTTGTCGAGGATGGCGCGCGGCTGCGCGCGGGCGCTGCGGTTCCGGACGTGAAAGTCGCGCGCGCCGCCGCCGACGCCGGCATTGATGGACTCGCTTTCTATCGCGGCATTCCGGGCGCCATCGGCGGCGCGCTGCGGATGAATGCGGGCGCGCATGGCGGCGAAACGAAGGACGTGCTCGTCGAGGCGCGCGGAATCGACCGCGCCGGCAAGATGCGGGTCTTTTCCAACGCCGACATGAGCTTTGCCTATCGCCACTGCGGCGCGCCGGAGGATGTCATCTTCACGGAGGCGCTGTTTCAGGGGCGACCGGGCGACTCATCCGCCATTCTGGCGGAGATGGATCGCATCACGGCGGCGCGGGAAGCCTCCCAGCCGATCCGCGAGAAAACCGGCGGCTCGACTTTCAGGAACCCGGAAAGCGACAAGGCCTGGCGTCTGATTGACGCCGCCGGCTGCCGGGGCCTTGTCGTGGGCGACGCGCAGGTCAGCGAGATGCACTGCAATTTCCTGATCAATCGCGGCGCGGCGACCGCCACCGACATCGAAAGCCTCGGGGAAACGGTGCGTCGCCGCGTGCGCGAAACCAGCGGCGTCGATCTGCACTGGGAAATCAAGCGCATCGGCGTCGGCTGATTCCGGAGCCCGACAAAAACCGCTAGCTTTTGGCGTACGGCTGATTCGCGAATCGAACGGGCGGCCGCGTTCCGCTTCCACGCGTATGCGTCCCCGATCCGACGTTCGGCCTTCGCCGCGCGCCGGCCCCCAAAGTCCCAAACTCAGCGAGCCGCGAGACTCCCATGGCCCAGCATGTCGTCGTCCTGATGGGCGGTTTGTCCGCCGAACGCGAAATCTCCCTTCGTTCGGGCGAGGCCAGTGCGAAGGCGCTGGAGTCCCAGGGGTTTCGCGTGACAAGACTCGACGTCGGCCATGACGTCGCCGAGCGCCTTGCCGAGATCCGGCCGGATGTGGCCTTCAACGCGCTGCATGGCCGCTTCGGCGAGGACGGCTGCGTGCAGGGCGTTCTTGAACTGCTGCGCATTCCCTACACGCATTCGGGGGTGCTGGCTTCCTCTGCGGCGATGAACAAGGAGGTGGCCAAGGTCATCATGTCGGCGGCCGGCGTGCCGACGCCGACGGGTCGCGTCGTTAGCCGCGCCGAGGCGGCGCGCGCGCATGTGTTGCCGCCGCCCTACGTGTTGAAGCCCGTGTCCGAAGGCTCGTCGTTCGGCGTTTTCATCGTGCAAGAGAGCGATCTGGCGCCGCCCGCCGAATTGTCGCAGGCGGACTGGAGCCATGGCGAGACAATGCTCGCCGAGCGTTTCGTCGCCGGGCGCGAACTGACCTGCGCGGTAATGGGCGAACGCCCGCTCGACGTCATCGAAATCCTCGCCGCTGACGGCGGCTGGTACGATTATCACGCAAAATACGCCAAAGGCGGCTCAAAACACGTTCTGCCGGCTGACCTTAAACCAAATATTTACCAACAGGTCCAAAGGTTAGCGCTTGAGGCTCACCGAGCGCTCGGCTGTCGCGGCGTAAGTCGCGCGGATTTCCGATACGACGACCGCCCCGGAGGTACGGGCGAACTCGTCGTGTTGGAGGTCAATACGCAGCCGGGCATGACGGAGACCTCGCTCGTGCCAGAAATGGCGGCTTTTGCGGGTTATTCGTTCGGCGAGCTGGTCCGAGGGATGGTGGAAGACGCGTCCTGCGATCGTTAAGGAGCCTGGCTTCGGCCGCGCTTCCTTCTGCGCATGCGCCGTTCGGGACGGCGGTTCCGGCGCTCGCCGGCGCGGGCGCGGCCTCAATCGCCGCCGCGCCGCCGCGTCGCGTCGCGCTCCCGCCGCGGGCCGCGCTTTCACGCCGCCGCTTCCGGTGGCTGACCCGACCGGGCGTCGGCTTGCTGGCGACCGTCGTGATTTTTGCGGGGCTTGGCCTTGTCGGCGCGATCCAGAACGGCGCCTATGACGCTTTCGTCGCGCGCGAAGGACAGCCGTGGGATATCGCTGCGCGCTTCCTTGGTTTTGATGTCGCGAAAGTCTCGGTCGTCGGCCAGACGCGAATGAGCGAGACCGAGGTTCTGGCCGCCGCCGGCATTGGACCGACGAATTCTCTGCCGTTTCTGGATGTGGACGACGTTCGCGCCCGCCTGCTGGCCGTTCCGGCGATCAGATCCGCGCGGGTAATGAAGCTTTATCCCAACCGTCTGGCGATCGCGCTTGAAACGCATGTGCCCGCTGCGCTCTGGCAGCGTGATGGCCGCGTCGCTGTGGTTTCGGAGGATGGCGTCGTCATCGACCAGCTGCGCGACGATCGTTATCGCGATCTTCCTTTCGTGGTGGGCGACGGCGCCGAGAAACGCCTGCCGGAGTTCCGGCTGCTGCTGAAAGGAGCCGGCGATCTTGCGGGCCGGATTCGCGCCGGCGCGCTTATCGCCGGTCGGCGCTGGGATTTGCAGATGACAAGCGGGACGATCGTGCGTCTCGCCGAAAGCGATCCCGGCAAGTCGATTGAGACGCTACGTCGGCTTCAGCGCGAGGCGCACATCCTTGATCGGGATCTGCTGTCAATCGATCTGCGCGCGTCGGATCGGGTCATCGTGCGTCTGACCGAGGAGGGCGCCGCGACGCGCGAAGCCCTTGTTCACAAGCCGCGCAGGAGTGGTGGATAGCCATGCAGTCCGATTTTCCGTCGCCACGCATGAAGCCGCTACCGCCGCGCCGGTCGGCCACCTACGCCGTTATCGACGTCGGCACCTCAAAAATCGCCTGTCTGATTGCGCGCCTGACGCCTGTGCGTGAGGCGGCGGCCGGCGACTGGCGCACGCATCGCGCCCGGGTTATCGGCATCGGCCAGCGACGGGCCCAGGGCGTCAAGAACGGCATTGTCGTCGATATGGAGGAAGTCGAGCGATCAATCCGTCAGGCGGTCGACGCCGCCGAACGTATGTGCGGCGCGCAAGCTGATTTCGTAATCGTCGCCACGGCCGGTGGACGCCTCGCCTCCGAACATTTCGCCGCAAGCACCGCGATTGGCGGACGGGAAATCGCCGACGCCGATATTCATCGCATACTGGAAGTGTCCGCGGCCCAGGCGTTGCCGCGCGGCCGCGTCGCCCTGCACGCGCGTCCGACAGGTTTCTCGCTGGACGGCGTCAGCGGCGTGCGCGATCCGCGCGCGATGATCGGAGAGGAACTGGGTGCGCGCCTGCATGTGGCGGCGTGCGATCAGGCGGCGATGCGCAATCTCGTGCTTGCCGTAGAGCGGGGACATCTCGGCGTGGAGGCGATTGTCGCGGCGCCCTACGCGTCCGCTCTCTCTGTCGTCGAGCCCGACGAAGCCGAAATGGGAGTCGCAACGATTGATATGGGCGCAGGCGTCACGTCGGTCGCGGTGTTCGAACGGGGCGAGATGGTGCATGTCGACGCCGTTACGCTCGGCGGCGCCCTCGTGACAATGGATATTGCGCGTGGCCTCGACGCACGTCTCTCAGATGCGGAGCGACTCAAGATTTTCCACGGTTCGGCGATCTCGTCGGCTTCCGAC
>CAZJAY010000117.1:0-5213 GCA_964543915.1 uncultured Methylocystis sp.
ATTGAATCAGAGAGCGAAAAATATGGCTAGCAATTTCTGAAACGGGTCACTAGCGCCCGTTCTCGCGCCATGGCGTGATCGACGATCGGCAAAGGATAGGTCCTCCCCAAAACCACTCCCGCCGCCCTCAAAACCTCCGGCGGCGCCTCCCAGGGACGGTGAATCCAGCGCGCCGGCAGTTTCGCGAGTTCCGGAACATACCGGCGAACATAATCGCCGTCGGGGTCGAATTTTTCGCCCTGAAGCACCGGATTGAAGACGCGAAAGTAAGGCGCGGCGTCGGCGCCGCAGCCCGCCACCCATTGCCAGCCCCCGCTATTGTTGGCGAGATCGGCGTCGACCAGCGTGTCGTGAAACCAGCTCTCGCCAACCTGCCAGGCGATGAGCAGATGTTTGACGAGGAAACTCGCCGTCACCATGCGCGCGCGATTGTGCTGATAGCCGGTTTGCCAGAGTTCGCGCATCGCCGCATCGACCAGCGGATAGCCGGTTCGCCCTCTTTGCCACGCCTGCAGGGCTTTTGGATCGTCGCGCCACGGAAAATCGGCGAAGCGCGCGTCGAGCGCGCGTTCGGGCATGTCCGGGTTGACGACGAGCAGATGGTGGCAGAACTCGCGCCAGCCGATTTCGCGCAGAAATGCGTTTGCGCCGTCGCCGCCCTTTTTCATGGCCGCCGCCCAGCACTGACGGACCGAAATTTCGCCGAAATGGAGATGCGGCGAGAGACGCGAGACGCCGGGCAGCGCCATGAAGTCGCGCGCCTTTTTGTAGTTCGCGACATCTTTCGCGAGGAAGGATTTGAGCCGCGCCAGCGCAGGCTTTTCGCCTGGCGTCCATGCGTCGCGCAGGCCGCCGGCCCAGTCCGGCCGGGTCGGCGAAAGCGCCCACTCATCGAGCCTGTCGCTTGCCGGCGCTGGCGCAACGGCGAGCTTTCCGGGCGCAGGAAGCGGCGCGTCCGGCGGCGGCGCGGCGAGACAGGCGCGCCAGAAAGGCGTGAACACGCGAAACGGCGCGCCGGATTTGTTGCGCAGCGTTGTTGGTTCGAAAAGCAGGCCGCCGTTGAAGCTTTCCACCGTCAGGCCGCGCGCCCGCAATTGGGCCTTGATTTCCGCATCGCGACGCATCGCCCACGGTTCATAAAGCCGGTTCCAGTAGACCGCGTCAGCGCCGGTCTCGGCCACCAGGTTTTCGAGGACGAAAAGCCCCCGGCCCCGCCGCAGCGTCAGCGCGACGCCATAGCCGGCGAGATCGTTCGCAAGCGCCGTGAGCGAATGATGCAGCCACCAGCGGCTCGCGGCGCCCATGCGCCAGTCCCCGGCCGATTCATCGGCGAGCACGTAAAGCGCAAAGATCCTGCGACCCGAACGCATGGCTGCGTCAAGCGCGGGATGATCCGCAAGCCGCAGATCGTTGCGAAACAAGACGATCGCCGTCCCGCTCATGACGCCTCAGTGTTGCGCCGCGCGCCGCTGGCCATAGCCGAAATAGATGGCGAGCCCGAGCGCCGTCCAGATGACCAGCCGCAGCCAGGTATCGAGCGGCAGCGCCGCCATCAGACCGAAACAGGCCAGAATGCCGAGGATCGGCAAAAACGGACTGCCAGGCGCCCGAAACGGCCGATGGCGCGCCGGATCGCTCTTGCGCAGCCGGATAACCGCGTAACAGACGAGCGCAAAGGCGGCGAGCGTGCCGATGCTGACCATTTCGCCGAGCAGATCGATGGGGAAAATCCCCGCGACCAACGCGACGACAACGCCGGTCGCGACCTGGCTGATCGCCGGCGTCCGGTAAACGGGATGCAATCGCGCGAAGACCGGCGGCAGCAAACCATCATGCGCCATCGCGTAGAAAATGCGCGTCTGGCCAAAGAGCAGCACGAGGATCGCGGTCGTCAGCCCCGCGAGCGCGCCGAATTTCACGACCCATGAAATCCAGGTGACGCCCGTGTGATCCATCGCGAGCGCGATCGGATCGGGCACATTCAGGTCCCGGTAACTCACGACGCCGGTCGCAACGGCGGCGACGGCGACATAGAGGATGGTGCAGACGATCAGCGAACCGATGATGCCGATCGGCACGTCGCGTTGCGGCATGCGCGCTTCCTGCGCCGCGGTCGACACGGAGTCGAAGCCGATATAGGCGAAGAAAACGACGGAAGCGCCGCGCAGCACGCCGCTCCAGCCGAAGACGCCGAATTCGCCGGTATTTTCCGGCACGAGCGGCGTCCAGTTCGCGGCGCTCACATGCGCGGCGCCAAAGAAGATCACGAGGAGCACGACCGTCACCTTGATGGCGACGATGATATTGTTGAAGGTCGAGGATTCTGTCGTGCCACGAACGAGCAGCGCGGTGAGGATCAGAATGATCAGCGCCGCCGGGACGTTGAAGACGCCATGCGCGCCGGGCGCGCCTGCAATCTCGCCGAACCACGCATTGGTGAGCTGTGGCGGCAAATGCAGGCCGAAACCATCGAGCACGCGACTGAAATAGCCGGACCAGCCCACCGCCACGGTCGCCGCGCCGGCGGCATATTCAAGCACGAGGTTCCAGCCGATGATCCACGCGAAGATTTCGCCGAGGGTGACATAGGCATAGGTGTAGGTGCTGCCGGAAACCGGAATGAAGGAGGCGAGTTCGGCATAGCACAGCGCGACGAAGGCGCAGGCGAGACCCGACAGCAGGAACGACACGGTGACGCCTGGTCCGGCGTATTTCGCCGCCGCCGTGCCGGTGAGAACGAATATGCCGGCGCCAATGATGCCGCCGACGCCGAGGGCGAGGAGCGAGGCCCAGCCAAGGGTTTTCCTTAATCCGGCGTCTTCCGGCCCGTCATGCGCTGCGAGCAGCTTTTCGAGCGATTTCCGCCTGAACCATGAATTCGTCGCGTTTTCCGACACAGACGGCTCTCCTAGCCTGGCCGCCCCGTCGTTACGACGCCACAGCGGTTCGTTGGCCGGAGTATGGGTGCAGCGCGAAAAGATACAAGCGGAAAAGCCGCACGCCCTATCCGGCGCGGCGCGCATGGGCGAGGACGACCTCTGCCGCGCTGCGCGCCGGCGCGGGTCCGGCGGCGGCGATTTGCGCGCGAACGCGCATAAAGGCCGCTTCCTGCGCGCGGCGCGCCGGCCCCGGGTCCAGGATCGCGTCCAGCGCGTCCGCGAGCGCATCGGGCGTCGCTCGCTCCTGGAAAAATTCCGGCACGATATTCTCGCCGACGATCAGATTAGGTAGCACGATCGAATCGACAGAGACGAGAAAACGCAACATCGATTCAAGCGGCCCCACACGATAGGCGACCGCCATCGGCACGCCCGCGAGGGCCAGTTCGAGCGTCGCCGCGCCGGAGGTGACGAGCGCGGCGCGCGCCCTCCGAAAGGTCGCGAATTTTTCCGCCTGTCCGATTAATTGCGGCGTCAATGGCCAGCCGCGCAGCGCATCGGCGAGCCCGTGTTCCATGCGCGGCGCGACAGGGATGACAACCTCCGGAACAACGCGCCGCGCGCGCAAACGCGCCAGCGCCGCGCCATAAAGCCCGGTCATGCGCGCGATTTCGCTGCGTCGCGATCCAGGCAACACGAGTAAAGGCCCGTCGCAGCTTTCGACATCACGCGCGAGTATCGCGAGACTCTCCGCAAGCGGATGACCGACATAGACGCAGCGCGGCCCGCCCAGACGCGCATAGGCTTCTGGCTCAAAAGGCAGAAGCGCCATCACACAGTCGATATAGGCGCGCATGGCGCGCGCCCGGCCCGGCCGCCACGCCCAGACAGAGGGACTGACATAATTCACGACAGACAGGCCCGGCAGGATTCGCCGCACCCGCCGGGCGACGCGATGGGTAAAATCGGGCGCGTCGATCAGCACAAGACAATCCGGACGCGCGTCGACAACCGCGCGCGTTGTTTCGGCAAGCCGGGCGAGAATTTTCGGCAATCGCGCCAGCACCGGCGCAAGGCCCATGACCGCGATATCCTCGACCGGAAACAACGAAGCGAGGCCCTCGCGCGTCATCTCGGCGCCGCCGACGCCAGAAAATTGGGTCTCCGGCGCCGCCGTCCGCAACGCCCGGATCAAGGCCGCGCCAAGCGCGTCGCCGGAGGCCTCCCCGGCGATAAGAAAGAGCTTCACGTCTTTTCGCCGCGCGGATGCGGCGCGCAGAGCGGCCGCGACGACGGCGCACGAAGAAAATCCAGCAAAAGCGCGAGATCCGGATCGGCGCCGCAGGTTGCTGCGATTTCATCGACGCGCACGCGTAACGGAGCCGCGCCGGGGCCGCGAAACAGGCGTCGAAAGACCTCTGCCAGCCGGGCGATGCGCGCGGGTTCGAAGCCGCGCCGCTGCAATCCAACGCGGTTGAGCCCGACCAGCCGGGCGCGATTGCCGCCGGCGAGCCCGAAGGGGATCACATCCCCCTCGACGCCTGCGAGACCGCCGACAAACGCATGCGCGCCTATGCGAACGTATTGATGCACGGCGGTTGCGCCGCCAATCGCGACATAATCGCCGAGAACGACATGGCCGCCGAGCAACGTCTGGTTGGAAAGAATGACATGGGCGCCGAGCATGCAGTCATGCGCGACATGGGCTGCGGCGAGCAGCACGCAGCCCGGCCCGACGCGGGTGCCAACCCCGACGCCGGCATTGATTGTCACGCCCTCGCGAATGACGCAGCCGTCGCCGATGGTGAGCGTGCCCTCTGCCAGCGCCGCCTTGATGTCCTGCGATGGCGCGCCGAGCGATGCGAAAGGAAAAACATCGACGCCGCGCCCGATCCGCGTCCGGCCGTCGACAACCACATGCGCACGCAGCCGGCAGTCGGCGCCAATTTCGACGCCCGCCCCGATATGACAGAAGGGGCCGATCGTCGTCCCGGAGCCGATGATCGCGCCCGTTTCGATCGCCGCCGTTGGATGAATCGTCGCGCGGAGGCCGCCCTCCCCGCCCTTCGACGCGATCAAACGCCCATCATCGCGCTGATCTGCGCCTCGCAGACCAACGTCCCGTCCACAAGCGCGCGACCCGAATACCAGCCGATGTTTCGCTTTTGCGCCGTTTTCGTCATGTGAAACTCCACCCGGGCTCCTGGCGTCACCGGCTTGCGGAATTTCGCGTTGTCGATCGTCATGAAATAGACGAGCTTCGGCCGATCCACCGCGCCCTGGGCCCGCAGCGCGATCTCGCCCGCCGTATGCGCCATCGCCTCAATGAGCAGA
>CAZJAY010000118.1:0-5207 GCA_964543915.1 uncultured Methylocystis sp.
GCGGCGGCGCAATGCTGCGCGAAAAGATCGGGGCGGCGGCGTCTGAACGCTTGTTTGTCATTGCCTACTCTACGAAGCATGTCGACATGCTCGGCGCCTTTCCGCTGCCGGTCGAAATCGATTGTTTCGGCGCCCGCGCGACGCAATTGCATATCGGGCGGCTCGTGCGGCGCCTTGGTCTCACGGGCCCGATCACGCCGCGCACGGGGCCGGACGGCGCGCCCTATCGCTCCGATGGCGGACACTTCATTCTCGATTGCGCCTTTGGCGCGATCCCCGATCCGGAGGGGCTGGCCGACGGGCTCGCCGCCATACCGGGCGTGGTGGATCACGGCCTGTTTCTCGGCCTCGCAACGGCGATTTTTGTTGCGCGGGCGGATGGCGTGCAAATCTTCGGCGAGGCCAGATGAGCGATTTCGATTACGATTTCTTTGTGATCGGGGCCGGATCCGGCGGCGTGCGCGCGGCGCGGGTCGCCGGCGGGCATGGCGCCCGGGTAGGCGTCGCAGAGGATTTTCGTGTCGGCGGCACCTGCGTCATTCGCGGCTGCGTACCGAAAAAGCTCTATGTCATCGCCAGCCGCTTTCGCGACGAATTCGAGGATGCGGCAGGGTTTGGCTGGCGAGTCGCGCCGCCCGCATTCGACTGGCGCGCGCTTGTCGCGGCCAAGGAAAAGGAGATCACGCGTCTCTCTGGGCTTTACGAGCAGACGCTGGCGAAAAACGGGGTGGATCTTATCCGCGCCCGCGCCCGCCTCGCCGGCCCGAATGATGTGGTGCTGGACGATGGTCGTCGACTTCGCGCCCGTTATATTCTGGTGGCGACGGGCGGGCGACCGGCGCGGGCGCCGGCGATTCCCGGCGTCGAGCATGCGATCTCCTCGGATGAAATCTTCGATTTGCCGACTTTCCCGAAGCGGTTGCTGATCGTTGGCTCGGGCTACATCGCCGTTGAATTCGCAAGCATTTTTTTGCGTCTCGGGGCCGAAACGACCCTCGCCTATCGCGCCGATCTTCCCCTGCGCGGATTCGACGATGATTTGCGTCGCCAGCTCGCGGCGTCGCTCGATGCGGCGGGGGTGGTCCGGCTTCCGGGCGCATTGCCTGCCCGGATCGAGCGGACGGACGACGGCTTCAGGGTTGCAATGAGCACAGGCGCGGCGATCGAGGCCGATTGCGTGCTGCTGGCGACCGGCCGAACGCCGGCGACCGCCGACCTCGGGCTTGCGGCGGCCGGGGTCGATTTACGGGACAATGGCGCAATCCGGGTCGACGCACAGTCGCGCACGAGCGCGCCGTCCATTTACGCGGTCGGCGACGTGACCGACCGCATCAATCTGACGCCCGTCGCGATCCGCGAAGGCCATGCAGTCGCAGACAATCTCTTTGGTGATGAAACGCGTTCGGTCGCCTATGACTGCGTGCCGAGCGCCGTGTTCACCACGCCGGAAATCGGAACGGTCGGTCTCACCGAGGAAGCGGCCAGGGCGGAATTCGCCGGCGTGGATGTTTACGAAACCGCCTTTCGTCCCATGCGGGCGACGCTCTCGGGGCGGGAGGAGCGCGTCTATATGAAGCTGCTCGTCGACATCGCTTCCGACCGCGTGATCGGGGCGCATATTTTCGGGCCGGAAGCAGGCGAAATGATCCAGCTTGTGGGCATTGCGCTCAGGATGGGCGCGACCAAGCGCGATTTCGACGCCACCATGGCCGTCCATCCGACCATGGCCGAGGAGCTTGTCACATTGCGGGCGCCGGCGCGACGCCACCGGCGCGGTTGAAGCCCCCGTCTTCTCAGGGCCCGGCATGCCCGGCGGCGACGGGCGCGATCCGGTCAAGAAAGGCGCGCAGCTTCCGCCGGGCGACGCCGGTGCGCGCTTCCGTCAGACGCGCAAAACGCCAGGCGACCAGAATCGTAATCGCCATGACGACGAGCGTGGCGGCGTAATTCGTCGGCTGAGCGAGGCGGGTGATCCAGGCTTCGCCCCGAAAATGTTCGAAAGCCGCGCGGGCGAAGGCAAGCACAGGCATATGCACCGCATAGAGAGAGAAGGAAAAATCCGAGAGCGAATTGTGAAACTTCGCCCGCAGCGCCCGAAACCCGTCGCCCGGACCATCCCGAAAGGCGAGCAACAGGCAGACAAAAAACGTGGCGCTGCATAGATCGGCGAGGTCCACGATCCACGGGTAGCGATCAATCAGCGAACCGCGCACCACAAGCCGGATCGTCACGAGACAGGCCCCAAGCAATCCAAGAGCGATGGCGCGCGAACGAATGGGGGCGCGGGGCGCGATGGTTGCAAAAGCGCCCATGCTCCAGATGACAAAGCCAAAGGCGAACCAGCCGGGCGTCCGGGCAAAAACGACAAATGCGACGAGACTGGCGGCGAAGACGCCGAGACGCGCACGCGTAGGCGCGATACGCGCAAATGGCGCAAGCAGGAGCGGGAAGAAGATGTAATACCAGAATTCACAGGCAAGCGACCAAAGCGGGCCATTGGTGCCGAAATAGCTGAAAAATATCTCCTGGAAGTTCGCCAGCGTAGCGAAAAAAAGCGTCGCGGAGTCGTGGCCCTCGAACACGGGCCAACGATATACGCGGGCGTCGGGAAAAAAAGTCCGGCCGGCAAAATACAGACAAAGCGTAAGGAGCAGCGCCGGCCCCAGGACCACATAGATCCGGCTGACGCGATGAATGAAATAACTGCGTAGATCGACCTGCCCTGCCCGCATCCGCGCCAGAACGCCGCCGCCCACCAGATAGCCGGAAATCACGAAAAAGCCGACAACGGCCTGATGCCCGCATTCGGCGGCGGTGAAAAACCACCAGAGATAGACGGGCGGCGCATGCGGCGCGCTCATGATGTCGCCCTGATTGACAAAAAAATTGTTCGCATGGAGCGCGGCCACGGCCAGCGCGCCGAGCCAGCGACAGGCGTCGATCAATTGCGACAGCAAGAAAGGCATGGGTCGCAGCCCCCAGGGCGCCCCGACGCGCGGGGCGCGCGCTCCGTCCGGCCCGCTGTTTCGATGGCGCAGGCCGGGGCCCGAGGCGCGCGCCGTCCTTATAGCGTCGGCCGACGACGCGCGCCATGGCCGACGTGCGGCCGTGCGCCGGGTCGCTTTCGGGACGAAATTCCCCTATAAGCGCCGAAGGAACCGTCCGGACGGTTACGTCAAACGCCTGTATTGGCGCGAAATTTCGGAGCGCAGGATCGTGGAACGCTGGTCGCCGAGCAGTTGGAGAGAGTTGCCCATCGAACAAACGCCGGTCTATCGCGATCCGGCCGCCCTCGCCGATGTGGAGCGTCAGCTGGCCGGGTTCCCCCCCCTCGTCTTCGCCGGCGAAGCGCGCAATCTCAAACGACAACTCGCGGATGTCGCGGCCGGCAAAGCGTTCCTGCTCCAGGGCGGCGACTGCGCGGAAAGCTTCAATGAGCATTCGGCCGATAACATCCGCGATTTCTTCCGCGTGTTCCTCCAGATGTCCGTCGTGATGACCTTCGCGGCCGGCTCGCCGGTGGTGAAGGTCGGGCGTATCGCGGGCCAGTTCGCAAAGCCGCGCTCCTCTCCCGTCGAGAAAAAAGGCGACGAAGAGCTGCCGAGCTACCGCGGCGATATTATCAACGACATTGAATTCGTTTCCCGCGCGCGCGAGCCGGATCCGCAACGTCAGCTTCTTGCCTACCGACAATCCGCCGCGACGCTAAATCTCATCCGCGCCTTTGCGGCCGGCGGCTTCGCCAATCTCGAAAATGCGCATCGCTGGATGCTTGGCTTCGTCAATAGCAGCCCGCAGTCGGCACGCTACCAGAAGCTCGCCGATCAGATCACCGAGACGCTCGCCTTCATGCGCGCAATCGGGCTCGACCCCGAACATCACCCGGAACTGCGCCAGACAGATTTCTATACGTCGCATGAAGCGCTTCTGCTTTGCTACGAGCAGGCGCTAACGCGCATCGACTCGACGTCCGGCGATTATTACGCCACCTCGGGTCACATGTTATGGATCGGCGATCGCACCCGACAGGAAAATGGCGCGCATGTCGAATTCATGCGCGGCATCAAGAATCCGATCGGGCTGAAATGCGGTCCGAGCCTGACGCCGGATGGGTTGATGCGTCTGATCGACGCCCTCAATCCCGATAATGAACCCGGCCGGCTGACGCTTATTTGCCGTTTCGGCGCCGACAAAATCAGCGATGCGCTGCCGGCGTTGGTGCGTGCGGTGTCGCGCGAGGGTAAAAGCGTCGTCTGGTCCTGCGACCCGATGCATGGCAATACGATCAGCGCGGGGGGCTACAAGACCCGCCCCTTCGAGCGCATCATGTCGGAAATCCGCAATTTCTTCGCCGTCCATCAGGCGGAGGGCTCATACGCCGGCGGCATCCATCTCGAAATGACCGGCAAGGATGTGACGGAATGCACGGGCGGCGCCCGCGCCATTTCCGAGGACGATCTGCGCGATCGTTACCACACCTATTGCGATCCGCGTCTGAACGCCGAACAGGCGATCGAGGTCGCGTTCCTCGTCGCGGAATTGCTGAAAGCGGAGCGTCTCGCGCGCGATCTTCAGGCCCAGCACGCAGCGGCGTAACCAGCCGCCGCGAGGCAGGACGCCGCGACGCACCGCCGGCGTTCAGCCTTCGCGGCGCGTGGCGATGAAAGCTCCCTGTTCTTCCGCCTTCGACGCGAAGAGGCTCAATCCCAGCCTGTCGGCCAGATATTGCGCGGCTATTTGCCCCCGCACGCTGTTGCCGGAGGCGTCGAGACGCGGAGAGAAAGCGCCAAATCCGCACTTGCCGGGCGCCACCGTGACAATGCCGCCGCCGATACCGCTCTTGCCGGGCAGACCGACCTGATAGAGCCAGTCGCCGGATGTCTCATACAATCCCGCCGTCGCCATGACGGCGAGCGCGAAGCGGCAAATATCCGCATCAACGACGCGCTTTCCGGTCAGCGGATTAACGCCCCCGTCAGCCAGCGTCGCGCCCATGATCGCAAGGTCCTTCGCATTGACGCGCAACGCGCATTGTGCGGTGTAAAGCGCAAGCGCCTCGTCCACATCCGCGTAAATCCGCCCGCAGGATCGAAGCAAGCGCCCGATCGCCTGGTTGCGCGCGTTGCTCGCGTTTGCGCAGGCATGGACATCGTCGTCAATCGACAGATCACGGCCCGCAAAATGCGAAAGTCCTTCGCGAACCCATC
>CAZJAY010000119.1:0-5180 GCA_964543915.1 uncultured Methylocystis sp.
AAAAGCGATCGCGGGCATTAAAATCAGCTCCGCCACGCGAAGAATTTTTTCGACCGGCGGTACGTCAACGTAACCTTTCTCTTTGGCGATCGCCTTCAACTCCGTCATTTTCTGCGCGAGCGTTTTCGCGTCCGGGGTCCGCACAGACGACCGGTTCGCCGGATCATCGATGGTCAAGGTCAAGGATTCCTCCCACAAACATTTGTTTTTACTTATATTGGCGTGGGGATTATGTCCGAACTGTCGGACAAGTCAAACGGGCTCTTTCTTGGGGCGTTTTGCCCGGGCGGCCGACCCACCTGTCCCCCAAGGTTGGCGAGACGCCGTGCCCCTTTCGGCGCCCGGCGTATCAGGATGACGCGGTCTCCCTGCGACCCCGGGGGGCGCAGCCGGGCGGCGTGCGCGCAAAGGTGTCGCGTCGCTCAGTTTGACCCCGAAATTTTCTCGATCGTCTCGCGCAGAACCTTAATCGCCTCGTCCTTGTCCACAATCGCGAGATCAAGCGCGAGACTAAGCCCCGCTTTTTCCTCGTGCAAAACAGCGCGTTCTGCCGGCTTGCGCAGCCCTGTGACCCGATACGCCTGCAAGGCCCGGCTGTTTCCCTTGACGAAGAGCGGTTCGTGGGCCTCCGCCTCGACGTAATCCTTTACGAGCAGATAGGTTTCATGCGCAATCAGTATTGCGCCGGGCGTGGCCGCCTGTTCGAGCCGCGCGGCAAGATTAACCTGATGGCCAATGATGGTGTAGTCTATGCGTTCGTCACTGCCAAAGTCGCCAACCGTGCAGTAGCCGGTATTGATTCCGATCCGGATATCGAAGGGGTGATCGAAGCCGCGGCGTCGCCAACGCTCGCCAAGCGAACGTAATGTTTCGCGCATCTCGATCGCCATTTCGACACAGGCGCGCGCATCCTCGTTAACGCCAAGCGTTTCAGGATCCCCGAAAAAAATCATGATGGCGTCGCCGACATATTTATCGATCGTCGCGCCATATTTGAGCGCGACCTTCGCCATTTCATTGAGATATTCATTAAGGATAAGCGTGATGTCTTCGGCCTCAAGCCTCTCCGTGATCTCGCTGAAATTGACGATGTCCGAGAAAAATACCGTAAGTTTCTTTCTCTTGGTCGTGTTGATCGCCTGCCTGTCGTTCTGAAAAAGGCTTCTGTAGATTTGTGGGGAAAGATATTTTGACAGACGCGTCGATAGCGTCTCAAGCTGAATATTGCGCTCACTCAGCGCCGTGGTCCGCTCCCTGACCAGTGAATCGAGCGTTTTTTCGCGATCCAGAAAATCGAGCGAGACCTCCCGAAAAACCCGCGCCAATTGCCCGACTTCGTCGCCACGTTCCTCGATTGCTTCAAGATCCGTTGCGCAAAATTCCCGCGCCTCGACCTTGCGCGCCGCGTCCGTTATCGCGAGGATCGGCGCTGCCTCGCGCCGCGCGAGCAGACTTGCCAGTGCGGCGCCCACGAAGGCTGTGATAAGCGCGATCAGGGAGCCCACTTTAAGTTGGAAATTTATCAGATCATTTATGTGCATGGTTGAAGTGCGAATGAGCGCCGCGCCGATCGGACTGTCTTCATCCGTTTGGATCGGCGATATGAAGCTCAATGTTGTATTCGTCGTAACAAGTTTCGGTTCGCCCGTTTCGATCACCGCCTTTACGGGAGCCACTTCCTCCGGGCTGAGTCCATCCGGCGCATTTCGCCGCTTATTATTTTTCGGGCTCGCGATAACGCTGAGATCCTTGTTGAAGATAAAAATTGCGTCAATTTCATTACTGTCGAGCAGGTTATCGACAGCCCGCTGTATGCCGAGACGCTCCTCGATCGATTTGATATAATTCGCATTATATCCGACCTGCACGATGCGAGGCCTATCGACGCCGTTCACGCCGACGTATTTGAAATGTTCGTTGTCGATCTCCCGTTTTCTGGCTTTCTGGATGACGGGCTGGTTTTCGCCCTTAAGCAATTTCCAGAATTCATGCGCCTGCGGCTGTTGGTCCGCCGTTGGGCTGAAGGTGAAATCCGGATTGTCGCGCCTGTGCATTTAGGCGTGGCCATTTTCATCGGTCACCCAAAATTCGTCCAGAACGGTTTCCGCCGTAATGCGATACAGCCGGTTTACTATTTCGTCTGACGAAAGTCCGGCTTTTTACTCCGCATCGACGAATTCCGCAAGCAGTCGGGCGCTCACGACCATATGTTGGGCGAATAATTCCTCGACTTCCGTCGGGAGCATCCTCGAAAGCCGGGCGCTTTTGGCAAGCAGTCGCGCAATGCTCTGGCCCTGTCCGGTCGCCTCGGCGATCGTCGTGCGGTAATTAAGCCAGATCAGCAGAGTCGAAACGGTCAGGGTCGCGCTGACGCATAAAATTGTAATGAGCGCGATCAGGCGGGAAGTAAAGCTGAAACGAAAAAATCCCATAAACGCCTCTTTGACTCGAACCATTGTCGGGTCTAGCATATTGGAAGGGTGTTTCGGTGCGAATTTAAAAAATCGCGGTCCTGAGATGGCGCGCGGGCTGGATCGGGGGCAGGGCGTCCCTTGCGTTCCGGATCAAGGATTTTTCCTGGAGGCGTTGCCATGTTTCGATACGGGGTCGCTCTTGCCATCTGTCTCGGCGGCCTGTCGGCCTCCGGGGTTTGGGCGCAGGAGTCGCGGATGTTTCGGGACGCCTATGGCGTTATGATCGGTTCCGACCATGCGAGCGCGGTCCAGGGTAAAAATTATTATCTGAGCCAGCAAAGCAATATGGCTGATCGCGGCAATGTCGATGCGGGCGTCAATCCGCGGGGCAATGTCGATGTAAATCCGCCAGGCTTTGTGGGCGACAATCCTTTCGGGAATTCGACGGGCCCAAACCCCTAGGGCGCTTGGTCCGCCTGTCGTGCGGAAGAATTCACAATTTCCGGTGCATGCCGGTACGCGGCGGAGCTTGTCTACGGAAGCCGGTGCGCCCGTCCATCGTCTCCGAAGATCGCTGCGGTCCACCCCGACGACAAGCGGCCTTCGCTTCCTATAGATATTTCAACGTTGCAAACATGCCGGCATGCATATGATAGGCGGAGTGGCAATGAAAAGCCCATAAACCGGGATTATCGGCGTCGAAGGCGATCACAACCCGGCTCTGGGGCGGAACCAGAACCGTGTCTCGCACAGCCCCGCCTATTCTTGCGCCATTGATTTCGACAACCTGGAATCTGTGTCCATGAAGATGCATCGGATGTGACATCATCGTTTTGTTCGTCATCGCGATTTCAATTCGTTCGCCGGCGCGCAGCGGGATAGGGGTCGCCGTTGGAGACCAGACGACATTATCGATCGACCAGACATAGCTGGACATATTGCCGGTCAGATCGATCGGGATTCGCCTGTCGGGCGCACGTGACGTTAATGGCCAGGCGGCGCGAAGTTTCGACTCAAAATCGAGGGTGATCGCGTCCGACGCCTTTGACGCCTGCTCGGGGATGCGTGCGATTGAGGCGTTGGGCGGCGTGAGAATGACGCCTGTTTGTCGGCTTTCGCCTTCAAGGATGAACAGGATCGGCCACGAGCGATTTTCTTTCGGTAATTCGATGAGCAGATCGAGCCGCTGCGCCTGCGCGATCGGAAAACGGTTGCCATAAAGGGGCAAAATATCCTGCCCGTCTACAGCGACGAGCTTCGCATTCAGGTCGCCAAGATCAAGATGGAAGGCGCTCATCGCGGCGCCGTTTATGATCCTCAATAAAACCCGACCGGCCTGCTCGACATGAAAAACAGCCGGATCCGCAAGGGTGCGGTCATTTGCAAGAAAGGCGTCGTAGACGACATCGTTCAGATCGGGCATGACCATGCCAGCCGATGTACTCGCATGATGACCCATCGGCATCATCATGCCGTCGTTCATCTCATGATCGCTCGTCATGTTGGGTTTTTTGTCAGGCTTTGCGGTTAGAGACCGGAAAATTTCTTCCGGCGAACGGAAGGAAAAATCCGACAGCATAACGATAATTTCCTGCAGGCCCTCATATTGTCCTGGCTGACGGATGATCAGCGGCGCCGTCATTAGCAGCTGTTCCTGCAACACATAATGCGAATGCATCCAGTAGGTGCCCGAAAAGGGAACCGTGAAGCGATATTCTGCGGCGCCCCCCGCCGGGATGGCTGGTCCCGAAATATCCGGCACACCGTCAAGCGTGGCCGGCGGCGTCAGTCCGTGCCAGTGTATGAGGCTCGGCTCATCGAGTTCGTTTTTCACGCGAACGTTGAAGCCGCGCCGCACATCAGTGACAAAGGGGCCGAGCGCGTCATTATGGTAAACGCCATAGACCGAAGCGGCTTTGCCATTTACCTCGATGATCCGGCGTCTCAGGGAAAGGGTCTGTAACTCTGGGGATGCTTCAGAGCCGATAGCCGGCGAGCCAATGAAGGCAGCGCCCGCCATCGTCAGAAAGCCGCGTCGATCGAGCATCCCGATTTCTCCCTGAAAATTTTGACGGGGATCGTTTGTTCCCTCTATCCTGTTTCGTCATCTAACCATTTTCCGTTGATTTCCGCCATCCGCGGCATGGCGCGTCCCTTGCGCAATAAATACGCGTACAGGACGGTTTTTTGACCACGACTTGCAACATGCGTCCACTGGTCTAGAGTTCACGTGGCGCATATTCCTGTCCAGCGCGGTCGAGGCGCATATGCGAGGCGGTAAAAGCAATAATCAATCGGGCATATGGATTCATAAAAATGATGCGACGTCTCGTCCTGATCCGACACGGTCAAAGCGAATGGAATCTCGAGAAACGCTTTACGGGCTGGAAAGATCCGGCGCTGACCGCAGACGGACGCATGGAAGCCCGTGAGGCGGGCAAAAAATTATTTGCGCTGGAAATGACGTTTGACGCCGCCTTTGCCTCGCAGCTGCAAAGGGCGCAGCAGACGCTGGACATTATCCTTGATGAAATTGGCCAGAAATCAACGCCGACATTTTTCAGCGCGGCGATCAACGAGCGCGATTATGGCGATCTGTCGGGCATGAGTAAATCCGAAGCGCGGACCAAATGGGGAGAGGAGCAGGTTCGGATCTGGCGCCGCTCGTACGATGTCGCGCCGGCGATCGGCGAGTGTCTGCGCGATACGGTTGCGCGCGTCGCGCCTTTCTACACCAGCGTACTGTTGCCGCGCCTGATGCGCGGC
>CAZJAY010000120.1:0-5174 GCA_964543915.1 uncultured Methylocystis sp.
CCTCATCCCCGTCGGTGAGCGGGGTCTCGACGCCCTGGATGAAGGCGTGACCGTTCACGCCCAGAATTTTGTCCATCAATTCGCGATGAAAACCATTCATCACGGAAGTGACGACGATCAGCGTCGCAACCCCGAGCATAATGCCGAGGAAGGAGAATCCGGCGATCACGGACACGAAGCCGTCGGCGCGGCGCGCGCGCAGATAGCGCAGCGCGACGAGCCATTCGAACTGCGAAAAGGCGCCTGCGCCCTTCTCCGATTCGACAGCGTCGGTCATGCGCCGGACTTCCGCACGGACTCAACGATCCGCGCAACCGCCGCTTCCGGCGCAAGCATCTCGCGTTGCCCGTCACGGCGACGCTTGACCTCCACCCGACCCTCCGCAAGGCCTTTCGGGCCGACCAGCACCTGCCACGGAAGGCCAATGAGATCGAGCGTGGCGAATTTCGCGCCCGGTCGCTCGTCGCGATCGTCGTGGAGCACATCGAGACCGGCGTTTTCGAATTGCGCGACCAGCTTGGCGCAGACGTCGCCCGTCGCCGCATCGCCGGCCTTGAGATCCGCGACGCCGACATGGAAGGGCGCGACTGTCTCCGGCCATATGATGCCGGCGTCGTCATGGCCGGCCTCAATGATGGCGGCGACGAGACGAGAGGGGCCGATGCCGTAGGAGCCCATCTGCACGACGACCTCTTTGCCGTCGGGGCCATTGACCACCGCCTTCATCGGCTCGGAATATTTCGTGCCGAAATAGAAAATATGCCCGACCTCAATGCCGCGCGCCGCAACGCGCGCCGATTCGGGCACGGCGTCAAAAGCGGCGGCGTCATGCATCTCGCTGGTCGCCGCATAGCGGCTCGTCCATGCGTCGACGATACCCTGCATGGCGGCCGGATTGTCGAAATCGATGTCTGCCGAAGGAGGCGCGAGGGTCAGAAAATCCTTGTGGCAAAACACCTCGCTCTCGCCGGTGTCGGCCAGAATGATGAATTCATGGCTGAGCTTGCCGCCAATCGGTCCTGTGTCGGCGGCCATCGGAATGGCGGTCAGGCCCATCCGCGCGAAAGTGCGAAGATAGGCGACGAACATTTTATTGTAGGAATGATGGCCGGCCTCCGCCGTCAGATCGAAGGAATAGGCGTCCTTCATAAGAAATTCGCGCGAGCGCATGACGCCGAAGCGCGGCCGCACCTCGTCGCGGAATTTCCATTGGATATGATAGAGGTTGAGTGGCAGATCCTTGTAGGAACGGACATAGGCCCGAAAGATTTCGGTGATCATTTCCTCATTGGTCGGCCCGTAGAGCATTTCGCGCTCATGGCGGTCGGAGATGCGCAACATTTCCTTGCCATAGGCGTCGTAACGACCGGATTCGCGCCATAGATCGGCGGACTGGATTGTCGGCATCAGACACTCGATCGCGCCGGCGCGGTTCTGCTCTTCGCGGATGATCGCGTTGATCCTGTTCAGCACCTTCAGTCCGAGCGGCAGCCAGGCGTAAATTCCCGCCGACTCCTGACGGATCAGCCCGGCGCGAAGCATCAGCCGGTGCGAGACGATCTCGGCCTCCTTGGGCGTCTCGCGAAGAATCGGCAGAAAATATCGGGAAAGGCGCATGTCGGGCTTCCGGTGGGGTCGAATCGGCGGGCGAAGTCGATCGCGACCTTAATGCTTCGCCTTCCGGGCGAGAAGCCGCGAAGCGTGGCCGGTGACAGCGGCAGGAAAGAAATCGACTTTCCCGCCGGAGCACGGGCCCGGACGGAGAAACCGTCAGGCGTGATGACGCCCCCTTGAAATGATCCGGACGCGCGTCGCGATCCGGCGGAGGGGTCCATGGAAAATTGGGCCGTCCGGGGCGATTTCTCGGCGAATTGTCATCCGGAGGCGAAGAGGTGCGCCCACATTGGCTGGACACAGAACAATGTGGGCGCTGTGCGCGGCAGGGGGTTCCAGCCTCTGGCCGCACACAAACCGGTCGGGCTTGCCCGATGACAGAATTGATTTCGGCTTGGCTCGCCTTCGCCGGCGGCCCCCTGGCCGTTGCAGGGACATCCGGGTGCTTGCAGGGCTGTCGTTTTGCGGCTGACGGGCGGTCGCCGACGAATGGCTCAGAACCAGCGTTGCGGCGGCGCGCGCGGCGACTGTGGCGCTGCGGCCGGCTCCGTCTCCGGCAAGCCGCGCCCGATTAACGGACGAAGCGGGTTTGAGCCGCGCCTGACGGCGGCTGAAAGATCAAAACGCACGCCGTCTGTGGAATGCGCAAAATGTGGGCTGGCCGCAAAACCGCCGCGCGACATTCGGATCTCGATCCATGCGTCGCGAAGCGTGGCGCGGTCGTCCCTCGATTTTTCGGCGCGGTCCGGGCCGCGATTGACATAGGCGCCGCGCGCCGCCTCGCCCTCGGAAGAAAATGCCGCTTGCGCCGCGCCCGACGCAACGGCGAAGACAAAAAACATTACGGATAGTGAAAGGGCGACGGCGTGGGTTAGACGCGTCGTCCAGGATCGTTTTGGAGCCACCGCCGCTTCTCCAACATTTTGCGTAGTTTTTCAGACCACAGCCGTCATGGTCAATCTGCGGCGCGCGCT
Organism: uncultured Methylocystis sp.; assembly: GCA_964543915.1. GTDB lineage: Bacteria > Pseudomonadota > Alphaproteobacteria > Rhizobiales > Beijerinckiaceae > Methylocystis. Next base: position 2,589 of record CAZJAY010000120.1, read on the forward strand.
GACGGCACTTGTGCGTCGAATGGTCGCAATCGCGATCTCGCATCGCCCGCGGGCGTCTGCCGCCTTGCCTGAAAGCGCGCACGCCGGACAATATCGTTTTATCGTGGTCCCCTTGCGTGACCGCCTTGCGCGATCGGGCGGCCTTATCCGCTCGGGGAAGGGCGGCTCGGATGAAGCGCCGTGTTCAATCGGGAGATTTCGGAATGGAAACGGACGGCGACGAAAGCGCAAATCCGGAGCCGACGGTTCGCGACAATACGCAGGAAAGCCGCTTCGAGATCGAGATCGACGGTCATCTCGCGCTCGCGGACTATCGCATCGATGCAGGCGTCATGGACCTCTATCACACCGAATCGCCCCCGGCCCTCGCGGGGCGGGGCGTCGCTTCCCGACTGATCCGCGCGGCGCTGCTCTCGGCGCGTGCGCAGGGCCTCCGGGTGCGGCCGACCTGCGCCTTCGTCGCCGCCTTTCTCAAACGGCATCCTGAATTCGCCGATCTCGCCGCATGATTATCCGGCGTTCTCGGCTTCCGACGCGCGCGCCAGCCATTGCTCCTCGGCGGCCGCGAGCGCAGTCGCCAGTTCTTCGCGCTGGGCTGCAAGCCGCGCCGCCTCCGGCGGATTGCGGGTGAAGGCGTCCGGCGCGGCGAGCGCCGCATCGACGCGCGCCAGTAGCGTCGTGAGCTTCTCCACCTTCTCCTCTGCGGCGGCGAGCGCACGGCGAATCTGGCCGGCGTCGCGACGCCTGGGCGTGATGGTCGGCGTTGCGGCGGGCGCAGGCGCCGGTCGTTTCGCCTCCTCGCTCCGTGTTTTTGACAACACCAGTCGGGCGTAATCATCCATGTCGCCGTGATAGGCGCGCACGGTTCCGTCCGCGACGAGCCAAAGTCGATCGGCGCAGGCCTCCAGCAAATAACGATCATGCGAGACCAGCACGACCGCGCCCTCGTAATCATTGATCGCCTCGATCAATGCGGCGCGGCTGTCGATGTCGAGATGGTTCGTCGGCTCGTCGAGGATCAACAGATGCGGCGCGTTGAAGGTCGCGACGCCCAGCAAAAGACGCGCCTTTTCGCCGCCGGAGAGATGCGCGACCTTCGTATCGGCGCGAGCGCCGGAAAAGCCGGTCTGCGCGGCGCGCGACCGCACGCGCGCCTCGGGCGCGTCCGGCATGAGCCGAGCGAACACAAGAAAGGGCGTGTCATTGAGGTTCAGGTCGTCGACCTGGTGCTGGGCGAAGAAGCCGGACTCGAGTTTTGCGGCGCGCACCATGCGGCCGTCCATCGTCGCCAGACGGCCGCCGAGCAATTTCGCGAAAGTCGACTTGCCATTGCCATTGGCCCCCAGCAGGCCGATCCGATCGTCGTTGGCGAGCGAAAGCGTCAAACGCGAGAGAACCACGCGTTCGCCATAACCGACCGCCGCCCGTTCCAGCGCAATGATGGGCGGCGACAAGGGCTTTTCGGGCGATGGAAGATGAATCGGCAGGACGCTGTCGTCGACGATGGCCGCCACCGGCTCCATCCGCTCCAGCATCCTGAGCCGCGACTGCGCCTGCCGAGCCTTGGTGGCCTTGGCCCGGAAGCGATCCACAAAAGCCTGAAGATGTTTGCGCCGCTCCTCAAGCTTCTTGCCGGCCTTCGCGGCGAGTTGGGCGGCCTCGCGCCGCTGCCTCTCGAATGAAGCGTAATTGCCCTTGTAGAGCGTCAGCTTGCCGCGTTCGAGATGCAGGATATGCGTCGCCACGGCGTCAAGCAGATCGCGATCATGGCTGATGACGAGCACATTGGCGGGATAACGGGCAAGATAATCGACCAGCCAGAGCGTGCCTTCCAGATCCAGATAATTGGTCGGTTCATCGAGCAGGAGCAGATCGGGGGCCGAAAACAGCACTGCGGCGAGCGCGACGCGCATGCGCCAGCCACCCGAGAACTCGGCGAGGGGACGAAGCTGCGCTTCGGCGTCGAACCCGAGGCCATGCAGAATCGTGGCCGCGCGCGCCGGGGCCGAATGCGCATCGATATCAACGAGTCGCGTCTGGATTTCGGCGATTTCATGCGCATCCTCAGCGGTCTCGGCGCGGACGAGAAGATCCGAGCGCTCGCAGTCGGCGGCGAGCACCAAGTCAATCAGCCGCGTCGTCCCGCCCGGCCCCTCCTGCTCGACCCGACCGAGCCGGGTGCGCGCAGGCAGGGCGATGGTTCCGCTCTCGGCGGCGATTTCACCGGCGATCAGCCGGAAAAGCGTTGTCTTCCCGGCTCCATTACGGCCAATGAACCCGGTGCGCGCCCGCGCAGGCAGAAAGGCGCCTGCCCTGTCAAAGAGTAGTCTTTCCCCCAGCCTGTAGGTGAGATCGTTGATCGTGAGCATATGCGCGACGCTTTACGGCCTGCGCCGGCGCAAGGCAAACGATGGGCATGCCGGGGCGCAGCTATTCCGCCCGCGAGACTTGTCTTGTGACGGCGCCGTGTCTATACAGCCTCCATCCGCGCCCCCACCGGCGCGACCCGGGCGCCCATCGTCTAGAGGCCCAGGACGTCGCCCTTTCACGGCGAAAACAGGGGTTCGAATCCCCTTGGGCGCGCCA
>CAZJAY010000121.1:0-5157 GCA_964543915.1 uncultured Methylocystis sp.
GCGGGCGGAAAACGTGCGGATAAAGGAGCGGCGCGTCGGATGGCCCCAGTTCCGGTTACGCGAGAGACGCATCACCTGCCAGTTGGGTCCATTGACCGGCAATTGTTCGCCGCCCGCGAGACATCCATGCGAATAAAAACCGATGGGATCGGGCGCAAGCGACGCAGCAGCGCCGGCCCGGCCAAATCATACGCGCGCCGGCGTCGATGGACTGGTGGGATTGGCGAGCGGCGGCAAGGGCCGCGGCTCAAGGGTTCCCTTGTCCTGCGCGGCGACGGCGCCCGGGAGAAGGCATCCGACCATCAGCGCGACCGCGTATTTTTTTGCCCGCATGCCTTTGTCCAGAACAGGCGGCCGGACAGCCGGGCCGCCGCGCATAACCGCGCGAATCAACCATTCCTTTCAACCTTAACGGATTAAACCGATTGCGACATGTCGAAGGTTGCGAAAAGCTGTAACGAGGTTCCGGGCCGGAAGGCGCCGCGATGCGGGAGTCGTAACATGCGTTTCAGACTGTTTCTTGTGATTTTCATCGCCGCGCTGGCGTGGGCGGGCGCCGCCCGCGCGACGGCGAACATCCACATTGATCTCTCGTCGCAACTCATGCATGTGACGTCTTCTCAGGGCAATTTCAGTTGGCCCGTATCAACGGCCCGCGCCGGCTACTACACGCCGCGCGGCTCATTCGCGCCAACCGGCATGCAGCGAATGCATTACTCGCGCAAATATCACATGTCGCCGATGCCGCATTCCATCTTCTTCCGTGGCGGCTATGCGATCCACGGCACCTATGCGACGGGCGCGCTTGGCTCGCCCGCCTCCCATGGCTGTGTGCGGCTCTCCCCCGGCAATGCGGCGACCCTCTACAATATTGTCGCGAGCGAAGGCGGCCGCATCTCGATCTCCGGCTCGCCGCCCGGCGGTCGTCGTCATGTCGCCCGCCGGTCGGGGCGGGGTCACGCCATGGCCTATGCGCCGACGCACAACCGCCATCGGGGCGCCGCGTCCGTGCGCGCCTGGCAGCGTCATCCGATGTCGTCGCTTTAGCATGCCGGCCGGGGGGATTTTTACGCTTCCGGCAATTAACCCTTGCAAGATCGCCCGGCCCGGGTCGTAAAAGGCGGCGGGGTGCCATGCCGCCCGCACATTTGGCGATCGGAAAAGCTGCGTGACGACAAATTTCGATAAGGCCCGCCTTCTGCGACGGCGCGATGTTCTGCTCGGGGCCGGCGGTCTTGCGCTTGCGACGGGGGCGCGCGCGCAACCCTTGGCCGATCAGGGCGAAACGCTTCAGGTTCGGGTCGAAAATAATTCCGTGCCGGAGCTTTGCGCCGAGAAGGACAATATCGAACTGGATTTTATTTCGCCGCGCCTGCGGCGGCTGCAAATCAAGGCTGTCCATCCTTCCTACATCAATACAATCGTTTCGGATCGTTGGGCCCCGGACTGGTCGAGCTGCGACATCTCGTATGATCCGAAGGCCTTCTCCCGGTCGCACCGCCGCACCTTCTGGGAGACGCCCGAATTCTGGTTGACCGGCTTCACCTTCCCGTCATTCTGGCGCTCGAACGATGTGCCGATTCGCATATGCGACCATGTGGAGCAAGGGCTTCACATGGTTCAGCTGTGGATGTGGCATCGGGAACGCGCCGAGGAGATCATGGCCTTCTACCCGCCGGACGGTTACTGGCGCGCGCGGCCGCTTCCCTTCGACGATATGCGCTGGACGGCCTATGGCTCCTCTTTCCTCGTCGGTCCGGTGGAGACGCAGGAGCGCCCGATCGTCGACCTTGAGGAAATCGCCTTCGATCCCGCCACGAAAACCTTCACGCTCAGATACAAACGCGGCGGCGAAGGTCGGTTGACACTCAAAAGCGTCGATCAGGACCGCATCGTCTTCGACATGGCGTTCAGCGACGCCATGCCGGGCGGGCGCCCCTTCGCGGCGCTGCGCTCGATGTATACGATGGACACGATGAGCGACGCGGCCATCGTCGCGTGGCGCAGCCGGCGGGGGAAAGGCTGGGAGGAAGCGCCGGTGATCGGCTTCAAGGGCGCGAACGCCTCGGAAGTCTGGGTTGGACGGCATCTGCCGTCGCGGCACAATCTTTCCGCGCCCGACATGGTGTTCAGCCAGTTTGAGGGCGAGACTCCGGCGCCGCAGAAATGACGGCGGCCGGCGCGCCGCGCTGGTTCGCGCTCGATATCGCGCGCGGCCTTGCGGTCGTCGCCATGGTGATTTTTCACCTGATCTGGGACCTCGCCCATTTCGGCTACGCCCCGCCCAATCTGCCATGGACGCCGGAAGTCCGCTTCGTCGGCCACGCCATCGCTTTCGCCTTTCTGTTCATCGCCGGCGTCGCTCTTGTGCTCGCCAACCGACCGGACTTGCGCCCGCGCGCCTTCGCGCGGCGGCTTGCGATTGTTGGCGGGGCTGCGGGACTCGTGAGCCTCGGGACATGGCTGATCTTTCCCGGCTCCTGGGTTTTTTTCGGCATTCTCCACTGCATCGCGGCGGCGAGCGTCGCCGCCCTGCCGCTGCTTTTGCTGCCATGGCCGGTCGCGCTCGCGGCGGCGCTTGTCTGTCTCATGGCGCCGCTGTTCGTCGCCGCGCCCGCGTTCAATGCGGACGCGCTGCTCTGGCTTGGTCTGGGAACGCGCGAGCCGCTGACCCAGGACTGGCGGCCGTTCATCCCCTGGGCCGGCGCGGTTTTCGCCGGCGTGGCGGCGGGCGGACTGCTGTGGCGGTTGCGCGGCGGCGCGCCCGTGTCGGACGCGGGCGCGCGGGCGCGTCTGCCCGGCCGCTGGACCGCCTTTCTCGGCCGCCACAGCCTCGCGATCTATCTGCTGCATCAGCCGGCGCTCTTCGCGCTGTTTTCGGCGCTGGCGTTGCTCTCGCCGGCGGCGGACGCGGCGGCCGATTTTACGCGGGCCTGCGAGACTCATTGCATCGACGGCGGCGGCGAGCGCGCCTTCTGCCGCGACGCCTGCGCCTGCGTCGCCGAAGAAGCGACGCGCTCCTACCGGCTCAAAAACGCGCGCGACGAGACGGAAAAAACCCGACGCCTGAACGCCATTGCGAAACTCTGCGTCGGCCGCGCGCGCTAGACCTACATCCCGCCGAGATGCTCGGCGACCGTGAAAATGTCCTTGTCGCCGCGTCCGCACATATTCATCACCATCAGATGATCGCGCGGTTTCTGTGCCGCGAGTTCGAAGACCTTGGAGAGCGCGTGCGAGGGCTCCAGCGCCGGGATGATGCCTTCGAGCTTTGAGCAAAGCTGAAAAGCGTCGAGCGCTTCCTTATCGGTCGCGTTGAGATAGGTGACGCGGCCGGTTTCATGCAGCCAGGAATGCTCCGGGCCGATGCCGGGATAATCGAGCCCCGCCGAAATCGAATGGCCTTCGAGGATCTGGCCGTCGTCATCCATCAGCAGATAGGTGCGGTTGCCATGCAGCACGCCGGGTCGCCCGCCGGTGAGCGAGGCCGCATGGCCATTGGGCACATTGACGCCATGGCCGGCGGCCTCGACCCCGTAAATCTCGACCGAGGGATCGTCGAGGAAGGGATGGAACAGGCCCATGGCGTTGGAGCCGCCGCCAATGCAGGCGACGAGCGACGCCGGGAGCCTTCCTTCCATCTCCTGCATTTGCGCGCGCGTCTCCTTGCCGATGATCGACTGGAAATCGCGCACCATCGCCGGATAGGGATGCGGCCCCGCCGCCGTGCCGATGCAATAGAAGGTGTCGGCGACATTGGTCACCCAGTCGCGCAGCGCCTCATTCATCGCGTCCTTCAGGGTGCGCGCGCCGCTCTGCACGGGATGCACTTCGGCGCCGAGCATTTTCATGCGGAAGACATTCGGCTTCTGCCGCTCGACATCGACCGCGCCCATATAGACGACGCATTGCAGGCCGAAGCGCGCGCAGGCGGTGGCGGTGGCGACGCCATGCTGCCCGGCGCCGGTCTCGGCGATGATGCGTTTCTTGCCCATGCGCCGCGCCAGCAGAATCTGACCCAGCACATTGTTGATTTTATGCGCGCCGGTGTGGTTCAGCTCATCGCGCTTGAAATAGACCTTCGCGCCCATGCCCTCGCCCGCCCGCTCGCGGACATATTCGGTGATGCGTTCGGCGAAATAGAGCGGCGACGGGCGGCCGACGTAATGTTTGTGCAGGCCGGTCAGCTCCGCATGAAAAGCGGGGTCTTCCTTAGCAACGTTGTAGGCCTGCTCCAGTTCGAGAACGAGCGGCATGAGCGTCTCGGCGACGAAACGGCCGCCGAAAATGCCGAAACGGCCGTTTTCATCCGGTCCGGCGCGGAAAGAATTGGGAAGCGGCTTGTTCACGGGCGAATGTCCTGTTGGTCGTGCGCGTCGTCACGCGCTTTTGACGTTCTTTTAGACCGTCGCGGGCCGGGGCGAAAGCGCGCGAACCGCCGCAACGAGGGCGGCGATCCTGCCCGCATCCTTGACGCCGCGCGCGCTTTCCACCCCGGAGGAGACATCGACGCCCGGCGCGCCGGTCTGCGCCAGCGCGGCGGCGACGTTTTCGGGATCGAGCCCGCCGGAAAGCATCCAGTTTTTTGCGCTTATGTTGCGCAGCAAATTCCAGTCGAAAGCCACGCCCGCGCCGCCAGGCACGGTCGCATTCGGGGCCGGCTTGGCGTCGAACAGCAGAATATCCGCAACGTCCGCGAAGGCGGCGGCGGCGGCGACATCCGCCCCTGTTGCAACCCCGATCGCCTTGATGACCGGCAGGCCGTAGCGCGCCCTGACCGCCGCGACCCGCGCCGGACTTTCATGGCCGTGAAGCTGCAGCATGTCGGGCGCCAGCGCTTCGACGATTTCATCGAGCGCGACAGGATCGGCGTCCACGGTCAGCGCGACCTTGCCAATCCGCCCCGCCGCCTGTTCGCCGAGCGTGCGCGCCGTATCGAGGCCAATATGGCGCGGACTTTTGGGGAAAAATACGAAGCCCGCGAGATCGGCGCCAGCGGCGATGGTCGCCTCAAGCGTCTGCGGCGTCGACAGGCCGCAAATCTTGACGAGAAGCGGGGCCGGACTCATCCCCGGTTATAAACATCCTCGAAGCGGACGATATCGTCCTCGCCGAGGTAGGAGCCGGTCTGCACCTCGATCAGTTCGAGATCGATCT
>CAZJAY010000122.1:0-5157 GCA_964543915.1 uncultured Methylocystis sp.
AAACGACAGGAGCGTGATCCCAAATGTTGAAGAAAGCGTGGATTATATTGACTCAATTTCAGCTGGCGACAAGCAGGCGGTCCGTTTCCGCTGTTTCGGCGGGGGCAGGGCGGAGAATATAGCCGAGGAAACGTTGGGACTCGATCGGATCATAACCGAGGCGCATACGTAGTTTTTTGCGCAATTTGCTTATGTGGCTTTCGATCACGTTCTCTTCGACGTCGTCGTCGAATAGTCCATACACTGCGTTGAAGATTTGCGCCTTGGTGAGGCGACGTCCGCGGTTTACCACAAGATATTCGAGTATGCGCTTTTCCCGTCGCGGAAGCGAAAGAGGCTCGCCGTTAACGATGGGGTCGCAACCGTTGAAAAACACCTGAATGTTTCCGACGGAGGCGCAATCAGTGCGCATCTCGCTGCGGCGCCGGATGGCGTGAACGCGCGCCAATATTTCCCGGACATGGATTGGTTTTCTTACAACGTCGTCCATGCCGGCGCTGAAGAGACCGAGCGTTTGTTCAAGCGATGGTCCGTCGTTCATCGCGATGATAGCAGCTTCGGAACGTCGACGAATGACGCGGGGCATTTCTTCGCGCGCCGGGCATTCGCCAATCAGAAAAGCCTCGATCGCCTGAATGTCTGTTTCGATTGCGGAGGCGATCCAGTCCAGAAACGCGGCGGGGCGAAATCCTGCGGATGCAATCCCTTCCTGTGTGAAGCGCGAGGCATATCCATTCGTTACGAGTTCGCGCTCGTCGACGATAATGAACATCTCTCACCTCCAGAGCGACCGCGCGGCCCGAATCAAAGCTTGAACTAAACTATGGGTTTTTAAACCACATGGTCAACAAAACAATAATTGTAAACTCCTGATTGCCATTGTTTTCATTCAGTCAAATGCAAACGATGGTTGTTTGGTTGTTCGTTTCAGAGCGAGAGAATCGCGTCTGCGTTGGTAAAAGGCAGGTCGTGGGCTGCTGCGACCGGCGCCGAAACGACGCGGCCTTCGTAAATCTCGAGGCCGGCTCTCAGTCCCGCATCGTCGCGTAACGCATCGCGCCAGCCTTTTTCGGCGATTTTCATAATGAACGGCAGGGTCGAATTATTGAGGGCAAGCGTTGATGTCCGCGGGACGACGCCGGGCATGTTGGTGACGCAGTAATGGACGATTTCATCGACGAGATAGACCGGATCGGAATGGCTGGTCGGTCGCGATGACTCGCAACAGCCGCCCTGATCGATTGCGACATCAACGATGACGGAGCGCGGCTTCATTGTTTTGAGCATATCGCGCGTGATCAGAACCGGGGCTTTCGCACCGACTGTCAGAGCGGCGCATATAACGAGATCGGCATCGCATATGCAGGCGGCGATGGATCCGGAGGTGGCGTAAATTCCCTGGGCGCGCGATCCGAAACGAGCGTCAATACGTCGTAGCGCGTCGATGCTTCGGTCGGCGATCGTTACCTGCGCGCCCATGCCGATTGCGATAGCCGCCGCCTGCACGCCGACATTCCCCGCGCCCAGAATGAATACATTGGCGGGTGGCACGCCGGCTGCGCCCGCGAGCAGCACGCCGCGTCCGCCGCCCTGTTTTTCCAGGAAGTGTGCGCCCGCCTGCGGCGCAAGGCGCCCCGCGATTTCCGACATCGGCGCGAGCAGGGGGAGCGCGCCATCGGGCGCGGTCACGGTTTCGTAGGCGATACAGATCGCGCCGCTCGCCATCAGGGCGCGGGTCAGTGCAGCGTCGGCGGCGAGATGCAAATAGGCGAAGAGCGCCTGGCCGTGCCGCAATCTGGCGATTTCAGCGGCTTGCGGCTCCTTCACTTTCACAATCAAATCGGCCGCGGCAAAAATTTCGTCCGCGTTCCGGGCGAGCCGGGCGCCGCCGGCGCTATAATCCGCATCGCTAAAGCCTGCGCCGGCGCCTGCGTCTTTTTCGATAATCACCTCATGCCCGGCGCGGACCAGTTCCGTGGCGGCGGCGGGGGTCAGGCCGACACGAAATTCATTGTCCTTGATTTCCTTTGGCGTGGCGATGCGCATGCTAAACTCCGGCGACGCGTTCGATGGCGGAGCGACGGAGTCGTCCGCCATTCGATATATAAATTTCCGCGCGATCGGGGGAAGCGCGCGGGCGGGTCGGGTCAAAAACGAAGTCTATGCGTCCTGCGGGAAACGTCCGGCGTCCGGTCGAAAACCGGAGACCGCCGCTCCGGAGTGGAGAATCGTGGATCAATCGAGAAAATCTGGTTTTCTGTCGCGAAAGAAATCGATCGGAAAGCTCCGGGTCGAGGCCGGCGCGCAGCGCGATTTGCCGCGCGTGCTCTCGCTCTGGCAGCTTGTCGGGATTGGCCTTGGCGGCCTGATCGGGGTCGGGATATTCGTTCTCACCGGCGTTGTCGCGGCGACGCAGGCGGGGCCTGCGGTGGCGATTTCCTTCATTGTGGCGGGCGTTGCGAGCGGCGCGGCGGCATTATCCTATGCAGAGTTCGCGAGCCTCATTCCGGCGGCGGGCAGCGCCTACACCTACGCCTATGCAGTGCTGGGCGAATTGCCCGCCTGGATCATCGGGTGGGATCTACTGCTCGAATATGCGCTTGTTGTCGCAGTCGTTTCGATCGGATGGTCCGGGTATCTTCAGGCTTTGCTCGAACAGTTCGGCGTATCGACGCCCGCGTGGGCTGCGGGCGCGCCCGGTACTGGCCCGGGCCATATCCTCGATCTCTACGCCGCGCTCGGGACGCTCGGCGCGGCCACTATTTTGACTCTTCGCGTGGATTGGGGGGCGCGTTTCAATCTCATCATGGTGGCGATCAAGATCGCTGCTGTTCTCGTGGTTATTTTCGCCGGGCTTCCCCATGTGCGCGTCGAAAACTGGATACCCTTCGCGCCATTTGGCGTGGATGGCGTCGTCGAAGGCGCCGCCGTCGTTTTCTTCGCGGTTTTCGGCTATGATACGCTGACGACGGCGGCCGAAGAATCGCGGGATCCGCAACGGGTTCTGCCCCGGGCGATTATGATCTCCCTTGGCGTAGCGCTGGCGCTTTACGTCGCCATGGCGCTCGTTCTGACCGGAATCGCGCGATACGATACGCTTAACAATCCGGCGCCTGTGGCGACGGCCTTTGCTGCCCTCGGGTTGGACTGGGCGGCGCTGCTTGTCTCGATCGCCGCAGTCGCCGGCATCGCCAGCGTGATGCTCGCGTTCCTGTTGGCTGGCGCGCGGATCTGGTTCGCCATGAGCCGTGACCGGCTGCTTCCGGCGTGGTTTGCGGAACTTCATCCGCGTTTCCGCACGCCATATCGACCGACGCTCGTCGCAGGCGCTGCGACGGCCGCAATCGCAGCCTTCTACCCGATTCGCGAGGTGGCGGAGCTGGTGAATATCGGCACGCTGTCCGCATTTGTGGTCATCTGCGTTTCGATCATTGTTCTGCGACGCACGCAGCCAGATGCGCCTCGCGGATTCCGCACGCCCTGGGTTCCCTTCACGCCGCTGCTCGGGGTGGTTTTCTCGGTCTGGTTGCTGTCGAGGCTGCCGATAATCGCATGGGAGCGATTTTTGCTCTGGATGGCGGTGGGCCTCGCGGTCTATTTTGCCTATGGTCGGCGCGCGAGTCTTCTCAACCGGCTACCCTCCGACAGCGATTGTGACGCGTCCTGACTGGCCGTCGCGACCCCTACCGAAATCTGCAGGCGCCAAACCCGGGACGTTCCATGACATCGAATGCCGCCACTAAACGGATAGAAAGCGGACGCCGTCCGCTTTTCCGATGCCTTGCCCTGGCGGCTGGCTTTTTCTGCCTTGCATTACCGGCGGCTCCCGTTGGTCGCGCAGCGTCGCCCCCGCCGGCGGAGAAGTTTGGCGCCTGGGATCTGCGATGCGAAACGCCGCCTGGTGAGCGCACCGAGCAATGCGTTCTGACGCAACAGGTTCGGGCGGAAGAGCGCGGAAACGCCAATCTCGGGGTCATCATTCTTCGGCAAAAAGGCGCGCGGCAGGGCATACTCCGGGTCGTCGCGCCGCTGAATGTCTTTCTGCTGAACGGCGTTAGCCTGAAGGTGGATCAAACCGATATCGGGCAGGCGCCCTTCTTCAGATGTTTTCCTTCCGGATGCCTCGCCGACTCCCTGCTCGACGACAAGCTGATGGGGCAACTCTCAGGCGGAAAGATCGCGACGTTTGTGATCTATCTGACCCCCTTCGAAGGGCTGCGACATCAGGTGAAGCTTGAGGGGGTTCAGCAGGGTTACGATCGGTTGCGGTAAACTGATCGACTTTCCAACCGCTTGACATTGCTAGAGGCCGAGGCGGCCGCTCGCCGCCACATCGCTGCCTTTTTTGCCGCCCGAAGAATTCAAATCAATTTTAATTGTCGATTAACCTTTTAGGATTTCAATGGTTTCTGAAAGATGAAGGCCGGATCGCAGTTCGACCATATTCATCTGCGAAATTCCGAGCCGTGGAAAGGAGAAACCAATGAAAAACATTAATTATCAAGTCACTGTGACGTTTTTCGGCCTGTCCTCCCTGCTTCTTTCATGCTTCCTTGCGGGTCGTGTCGCCGCCTATTTTCTGCGCTGATCGCCGTCTTTCCTTGATCTGCCGTCCGAGCTGTTTTGCTAAGATTAGAATATATCTTTTTTCATTGATTTAGGTGCGGATGCGGGTCGTCTATCGTCAATCGTCGACTGAGGACAGCCCTGACTGAAGTCACAGCGCCCGGCGCGCTGCGCACCGAAAATAGCTATGCAGGCTCGAAAATCAGCTAAAGCCGCCATCAACGCATGTCATGCCTTCTGCGATCCGCCCCGCGTGGAAACGCCGGCCAGCGAAGAAGCGGCTGATCCATTGCCGCAACCTCTGCCCGTGGCCTCGCCGTGTCACGCCTGCAACCCGCGCCAGCCGCGAAGGTCATCTCGCCGGCTCGCGTCGAGAAATCATTAATCCGCCGCCCGGACCTTGGATGGCGGCGTCCGGGCAGGTAGCGACGCTGCGGCGTTGATTGTTGTCGGCGTTAACGCCGGGGCGAAAATCATAGACGCGGCGAGAGTTCGTGAGGGCTGCGTTCGCCGCGATGCGATCGGCGCGAGGTCATTGCATCCTCACCCTCGAAGCGGCGGACGAAATCTCCCGAAGTCAATGATCCGACG